>CBJMBI010000067.1:0-12324 GCA_966427955.1 uncultured Ktedonobacterales bacterium | reverse complement strand
AAGGGCTGCTACCTGCATACTAATCGTTTGCATGTGCTCTTCCGCTTCCATACGGAAAATCTCGAGAGCTTCTTCACCAAAATCCTTGCTCATTGCAGAGGTAGAAGACTTAGTAGGAGCCGGACTCGAGGGCATAGGAGTACTTGGTAAGGCAGGGGGGGACTCAGAAGCTGCTAAACTGGCAGATCCATGCCCATGGCCTACTCCACTTGAACCACCCTGAGCAGACATCTTTACCGCTTGTGCACCAAGTTCACCACCCAATTGAGCAAGCTGACTGAGAAATTCTTGGCGTACCTGAACCTCAATCTCGCTGCGCATTTGCGCTTTCAGCTTCTCAATATCTTCATTACGACCTTCGCCTAAGGAGGTCATTTGTTGCGAACGCAGACGATCTTCAAACTCCTGACGAACTTCTTGACGTATCTGCTGCTCTAATTTTACACGTTCTATTGAAGAACCATAGCGATCTTCATATTCACTTTGAATTTCCTCACGCACTTTCGCTTCGATTTCAGCACGTAAAGCACTTATATCACCTTGGCGCTCAAAAGTTACACGTTCGCTCAGTTGCTCAGGATATTGCACTACTTGCATTTCCCAAGGGCTCCATCCAGGTTCTTGTTTCAGAACATGAGAGGAATGCTCCTCTTCCCACTGCTGGAATACCTGACCAAAGGACTGAATTGAAGTATATAACTGGTGAAGAGTTGACGCAATCTGCTCATCAGTCATCTCTACACCACTAGCAATTGTGCCAAGGATATCAAGAACCTTTTTTAGTTTGCTATTCGCAACCCACATAACAGAGAGAGGCAGATAGCGACGCACTTGCTCAGGACTATTGCGCAGATTCAAACCCATGGCTTGGCCGGCCCAATCCTCCATACGCTCAAGAGCATCTTTGGAGCCGCTTAAAAAGCCCTTAAATTCGCTCCGTTGCCCCTCGATAACAGCAATAGCCTGGCGTAACTGCGCCACTACACCCGTTAATGAGGAAGCTTGACTGACTACAGCCTGGGCACCTTTCTGCATTTGATCATAGATCTGTGGCAGAGCCTTTTCTTCCTGCTCATGTTGCCTTTGCTTTTCTTCTGCACTCTTCTGCCCCAAATGTGAATGATCTACAGGCAATTTCGGTTGTATTTCAAGATACTTTGAAAGATTGCTTTCTTGAGGAGTAGATGGCACCTCAGGAAGTTTAGGTGCAACGGGGTGGTGTTTAGATGTGATAGAAGTTTCAGAAGATAGTGATCGAGTTGACACCATCAGCTCTTCTAGAGCAGTGAGTGAATTGTTTTTTGCTTGAGTTGCATCTGTAGGGAGATGCGATGCACCATCAGGAGATACCTGATCGGCTGAAGAACTAGGAATATTAGGTTGACCAACCTCAGGCTGAGGTTGTGGCGAAACTACGTTTCCTAGCTGCCCAGCAGGCTCCTCGGGCCATGCAACCTCTTCGCCCGAATGTATTGATGGAGCACGAAATGATGCTAAGACTTCGTCAAATGATGGAACTACAGATGGCGAAGAAAGTGGCATCTCTACAGGAGCCAATGAGACAGAAGGTATCACCTCTTTCTGGATTTCACCAGTGATATCAACTGCACTAGCACTTCCTAGTGGTGAGTTCTCAGATGAAGGAGATACAGCAGCCTCAACTACAGCACGATAAGAAGCATAGTCAGCATCATCTTCTGCAATGACGGCTTCTTCATTAATACCACTACGAATACCCTGCAGGAGCTGATGCAAACGGCCTAGAGAACGACGCAAAAGGCCAAGAGCTGGTTCATCCAATGAGATCAACCCATCCAAAGCATCAGCTAGGATGTCTTCCATACCATGAGCCACATGTGCCAAACCAGGAAAGTCCATCATGGAAGCAGAACCGCCAATAGTGTGAGTGCGGCGGTAGGTTTCTTCGAGGGCATCCATGTCGCTAGGTGACTGAGTCAGACGCTCAAGGTTCGTCTCGATTTCTGGCAAATAGCTATTCACCTCTTCGATAAACGAATCGAGGACTGATAGTTTATCAAATGTATTCGACATGTTGCGCATACTCACTTAATTATACTTGTTTACCTCGCCGCATTAGCGTCCGTTTAAGATGCGACAAGGTAAACCCAACTCTACTACAGAACCAGGGGTCACTATCTCAAAACCAACTATTGGCCTTTGCCTAAACAAATCATTGCGTCTGATCCTTTTGCGATCCTGTTTGCCAGCGTGGATGAGAACCCATCGACTGTCCACCCTGCTGTGACGGAATTGAAACCAAGCCAGCATTGATACCCTGTAGAGGTTGACCAGGATTCGACTGCGGATAGGAGAGCTGCCCAGAATTCGGCAGAGGATATGAAGGTTGGCCAGTACCCGACTGCGGATAGGGAAGCTGCCCTGGATTCGACAGAGGATATGAAGGTTGGCCAATACCCGACTGCGGATAGGGAAGTTGCCCTGGATTCGACAGAGGGAATGAAGCTTGACCAGCCCCCGACTGCGCATATGGTGGCTGACCAGGATTACTTAAGGAATTAGACACCGCACCAAATTGCAGACCTGCTAAACCAGCATTCAAACCTTGCAGATCATCGAAACTACCCATATCACCAAAATCTTGTTGGTTGCTAAAAAAATGCTGATTGTCGCTATTTACTTGGTTACCAAATGATGGAACATTAGAGAAATTTGCTTGCATAGAATCTAAACTTTGATTCCCAAATCCAGAAATACCACCTAAACCAGTTTGACTAGCAAAATCCTGTTGACCACTGAAGGAGATTTGTCCAGCATTAGATGGAACAGGGAGTAATGAACCCGCGTTACCTAAGTCCGATAATGGTGGGAAATTTGTAGAGAAACCTTGGCCCCAATCAGATTCAGCAGATAATCCTGCTCCAGCCGAAGATGGAGATAACCCAAGCAACTGATTTCCCTGATCAGGTAGCTCTGTAACCGACGTTGTATTGGAGAATGATCCCAATGACTCATTGACCCGATCCGGCAAACGGAAAGTAGACACAGAAGCACGTAACTGTTCCGAAAGCTCTGCAAGATAACTCACACTCACCGCAGCCTCTTGAGTACCAGCGTCTGTCTGACGTGTAATCTCCGAGATACGGCTCATAGCTACAGCTACTGCCTCAGAAACAGAGGTCTGTTCATTTGCGGCACGAGCAATACTCTCAATCATTTGAGCTTGTCGTTCTACAGCGGTATAGATCGAGTTCAGCGAGCGGCCTGCTTCATCAGCCAATTGCGATCCCTTAACCACCTCTTGTGTGCTATCTTCCATAGCAACAACCGCTTCATATGTATCTCCCTGAATACTCTTGACCAGAGTAGCAATACGCTTTGTAGACTCCGTCGAACGCTCTGCTAGAAGACGGATTTCATCAGCCACGACCGCAAAACCACGACCGTGCTCACCAGCCATTGCAGATTGGATAGCAGCATTAAGAGCTAGCAAGTTAGTTTGATCAGCGATATCTTCAATGATACGCACAATTTCGCCGATCTCGTTAGAACGCTCACCCAAACGCTTAATTTTCTTAGCAGTTTCTTGCACATTTTCACGAATGAGCATCATACCTTCAATACTCTGGCGCACAGCCTGTTGACCATTAGCAGCATTGCGCAAGGCTTCTTGAGCAGCCTCCACACTCGACTGAGCATTACGGGCTACAGTCTGAATAAAGACAGCAAGAGCTTCTACAGCCTCGGTAGTTTGCGCAATTTGCTTCACTTGCGTTTCAGAAGCTTGCGCTAACTCTGCAGAACGATCAAGGATACGGCGCGTAGCATTTGTAACCTGAACAGCCGTAGTTTGCACACGTCCAACAACCTTGGCAAGCTCCTCAATCATATAATTGAAGGAATCTGCAAGCACACCCAGTGTATCTGGGGTAACCTCAGCCTGTATACGGAGGTCGCCATCACCAACCGCACTAACTTCTTGTAACAGTTTCTCAATCTGGGCCTGCAAAGCAGCAGCATCATTTCCACCAGCGCCCATAGAAGCGTTAGAATCCCTATAGTTATCAAAGAGTGAATTGATACTTAATGCCACCATAGCAACATCATCATCGCCATTGACGACAGCACGAACCGTATGATCTCCGTTACAAAAGTCGCGACACACATCGGCAAGACTAGCCAAACGCTCTCGGACTCGTCGTTGCACCCACTGATTAACCCCAAAAACAACCACTAGAGTTATAAGAGCAAAAGCAGTATCAACATACAACAGTACGCTTCCATCTGCACCAAGAGAAATAAAAGCAAGTAGAGCAAAAAGAATAATAGGGACGGCTATCGAGATAGCTACTCCCCATTGCATGAGCGTATTTACCGTCATGCCACTTTTACTAGTATCGGGATTCATCTGCCAGACCTCCGTCGATTTTTAAGATATAACCATTCAAGTCAGGAGACCACAGGGCTACCTATTGATGCTCAGAGAGCATACTGATGCATTTTCTCAGAGAAGAGTAGACGAGGAACGTCCAGTATCACTAGCAAACGGTTCGCAAGCAGTGCACTCCCAGAAGCATAGGGAATAGCCCAAGGCGGAATAGCCTGACGCGCATTTCCATTGATGATAAGAGAGGCAGGGATAGGTAACATCTCGCTGACTCCATCGACGACCAAGCAAATCAGCATCTCTTTATATTGCAATGATAACAAACGCGTACGCGGAGTATAGGAGACTCCCTCTAAGTCGAGAAACATTCGCAGATCTACAACAGAGGCAATAGATCCCCGCAGGTTTATCACACCCCGCACCCAAGGTACGACATTAGGAACAGGCGTTATCTCGCCAAGGCGCTCAACACCCTGGACTAGTTCCGCACTTACAGCCAACTCACAATCAGCAAGAGAGAACACCAAGTATTGCTCGCCGGCAACAGCAGGCTCCTGAGCAGAAAAGCCATCTTGACGGACCTGACCTTGAGCCTGTAGCAACTGCATCTGTAGCGCTGCTGCTGCAGAAGGTGACTGCGCAACTAACTGTTGGAGTGCAGCAAAAGCTTCAGGTTGTAACGTTCTCAGATCTTCACTGGACACAAAATTGTACTCCCAATAGACACAATGGATAAAAAGAACCCTGTGACCTCAGTCCAACTAACCATTCTTCCAAACCCTAGACCAAACCTCAATTGTACGATACCTTACACGAGACTTCGCACACTCGCGACTAACTCCTCCTCTTTAAACGGCTTTGTCATGTAGAGATCAGCTCCTTGCCGCAACCCCCAAGCTTTGTCTACTGCCGTGTTTTTACCCGTCAACAAAATGATAGGAATATGACGACAAGCATCTAAGTTTTTGAGCCTCCGACATACCTGAAATCCATTCTGTTTCGGCAAAACAACATCAAGGATAATACAACGAGGACGCTCTTTAAGCACTTTTTCGACAGCTTCGTCACCATCAACGGCCGTCACTACGTTGAAACCACTATTGCGCAGTGGGGTCACGATCATGGTTAATTCTGTCCAACTGTCATCAACGACAAGTATCTTTTGCCCAGACATTCAATTGCAACCTTTCCTAATGAGCTACACCAGTAATATAGTAAAACACATCTATACTAGAACATTTTGCCTACGTCGGTGGAGCCTTCTAGGTCCAGCTTTGCTATAACCTCAACCTATGGCTAGACACGAGAGCGTAAGCGAGGCCGCACATTTTGCTGAGGAGCCGGTGCACGCTGTTGCCAATTAGCAAGATGTTTTTTTACAGTTTGCACAAGTTCGACAGAGTCAAACGGTTTTGTAAGATATTCAGTAGATCCAGCTAACCGCCCGCGCATCTTATCGAACAAGCCATCCTTCCCACTGAGCATAATAATGGGAGTCTGACGAAACTGCAAGTTTTTCCGTATTATCTGGCAAATTTGGTACCCATCCATACGAGGAAGCTGAATATCCAGCAGAATAACAGCGGGCATTTCATCTGCCACAGAAGTAAGTGCACTCAAGCCATCGCCAACAGTAATGACTCTGATATGTTCCCTCTGCAGAGTCATCTGGACAATTTTACGTACTGTAGGACTATCGTCCACTACCAATACTGTCGGTTGTTGAACCATTTAGATCGACCTCCTTCGTGTTTCTGGAGACCAAGCCCCCCCATGTGTATCAGGAGCAGGACTCCAATTTGGAACAAGACCTAGAGAGGGCTGTTGGATGTTTTCATGTCCTCGCTGCTTTTGGGTTTTGCGCTGTGCACGATAAAGCTGGTACTGTTGAATGTCGTAATCGATTTCTGACAGGAAGATTCGCCAAGCCACAGTCAACTGACGACCAGTATGCGAATTCCCTACTTCATCGTGCAGCAATTCGGTAAAAATTACACGGAGGAATGCCGCCAAACCTTGTACTGCCTCCCAATAGAATTCCTCCAGTTGTTCTCCCTTGACTACTTTGCTTAAAGTGAGAATATCAGTACAGTCAAGCTGACCATAATGAAAGGTAGCAGTATCAAGAATAGAAAATTGTTGGCTTGCCAGCGTACGCAAGTGCTGGCCAAAACACCCTTCCAAATAGCGGACAATCTCTATAGAAGGAACATGACCACGCCCTCGTAGGCTCTTAGCATATGTACCATGGTGAATCAGCAACCCATTGATACACTCAGAGAGAGTAGTGATTAGGCCGAGAAGATGCTGTTCAACATTATTCGTGCTTCTATGTTGAGCAAGAGTATATTGACATTTGATGATGATATTGGAGAGGTCTTGTTGCAATTCAGTCTCTAAGACCGTATCTACTACCTCGATTAAACCCAGCTCAAATAGATGCGCCATAATCCGCGCAATACGAGCCTCCGGGACCATCAATACAAGAGCTACAGCCTGCAGAGACAATTCCCCATTCGAGAGGCAGAGCACCTCGATACTTTCCTGGCTCAATCCCAAACTTCGTACATCATTGCTCACTTCAGGTTGCCAGCGAGCAACCGTTGTACGCGTAAATTGGGTCACCCCTTCACTAGCAATTTTTTCCCATTCATCAGCCTGCCGCAGAGCCTCTAACAAGACTGAGTCTACATCTAGGGGACGTAATTTGCTCTCCATCGGCAATAACTGACGGTGAAAAGCAAAACGCCCATTTACCCAGCGCAATGCATGACTGATCGATTGGGTAACGGCGAATTCAAGACGCTGCTGCATCTCGCCCGCACTCATCCAACCACGCTCCACTAACATTGCTAGAGCAGTCTGCATATTCCCCTGCGAGAGTTCACGGATCTTTTGCGCCCGCGGAGGATCTAGCTTGTTGATCAGGCAAAGCATGCCCAAAATATCTGGCTGGGGCACACCATCCTCATGTAACCCAACAATTTGTCCCTTACGCAAACTGATAGAAAGCGTCTCTGGTCCCGAAGACACAAATAATTTACCAGTTTTTCCGCTCAAGGCGAGCATTTTTAAAATGGATTGGAGACCTAATGTTTGTAAATCCCCATCCATGATGCGATCTTGCTGATCCATTCTTCCCCTCGTTCCTTAAATATAGACTAGGTCGTGCTCGCACTTTTCTGATCAGAAATAATGTCCCTCAGCACTATTCAGGGCTTCTTGCCCTATCCCACACAAACTTGCTTAATAGTTCTAAGCAAATGATCAATCTGAAACGGTTTATCTACGTATGTTACCGCTCGTTCTGCTAAATACGTACGATGGCCTGGTCTCTCCAGTCGTGTTAATGCACTCATAACGACGAACACTGGCATCACACGTAACATACCAGCTGAAAGGCAATGTATCATCTGATACCCATTCATCCATGGCATAATGAGATCAGTCACAACACATTGCGGATGCCAATCCATACACAATTCTAATGCCTCCAGTCCATTATGTGCTACCGCCACTGCAAACCCAGGCTCAGCTGATAAACGCTCGGATACGATATTAGTTACACCTTTATCATCATCAACAACGAGCACACGTATAGTACGCTCAAATGTGCTTATTGCCATCTGCTTCCCTTGCGGCGGCTCTGTACATAATAAGCGTTGCAATACAGATAGATACCGCTGCAACTGGGCAATGCTAAAGGGCTTATGCAACCAAGCAATTGCTTTCATCCGCTCTAGCATAGCACGCGAGACAGAACTACTACTGAGTACTATTGTTAAGCGGGTACGCGATTGCAACATCTCCCAATCCAACAAGCTATTAGCAGTCTGGATACTCTGTTGGGAATGAGAAGAGTCTTTTTTTGCACCTTGACGCTGCAACAACCCATCTATATCATACAACAAGATGTCACCCTCTACATCATACCCATCAGCACAGCTTTTTTTCAAACCTGAAGATAGTATCACAGCTTCATATCCCAGACATTGAACATTGGTTGCCAGCACATCGCTAAAGCTCTTCTGCAGGCCTACAATCAACACACGCAGTTGTCTTCGTTGTCCCATACTCATGTCATCACCTTGCTTAGATGCAAAGACTGTTCCTAAACTACATTCATGGGATTAGGAAAAGCATCCATTTCTCTTTCTGCTTTTTTGACGCCCACTCACTTAGACAGTAGCCAGATACTTATCAATAAATCCGTTCAGGCTTCAGCTAGCCATCAATCAAGAGCGTACAATGTTAAGAGTTTATGCCAAAATCCATTAGATATCCATAAAAAAAACTTTTAATACATTAAAATCTTGTTAAAACTCATTGGGAAGACCGGAAAACATAGCCAATACCTGGCTCCGTTAGAATATACTTTGGACGTGAAGGCTCTGCTTCCACCTTGAGCCTAAGTTGCCGCACATAGACACGCAAATAATCAGCTTCTTCACCATATTCAGGGCCCCAGACTGCCCGCAATAAAGAGCGATGTGTTAACACTTTTCCGGCATATAACATGAGCTGCCGTAACAATTCGAATTCTGTTGGCGTTAAACGAACCTCCTGCGTGCCAACACGCACTTGACGACTGGGTATGTCCATGTGAATATATCCATCTTCACTCACCAATATTCCAGGTTCACTGTCAATGTTAGTATCCTGGATTCCGCCCCGTCGCAGACAAGCCCGCACTCTCGCCTGTAATTCATCATTACTAAATGGCTTCGTTAAATAATCATCAGCACCTAAATCTAATGCTTTTACCTTTTGTTTCTCTTCACTCACTGCTGACAGAATGATGATTGGCGTCTGCGTAAAATCACGTACCTGCACACAAACATCCAGACCATCTAATTCACCCGGCATACAGATATCTAGCAAAATGAGATCGGGCTGATGGAGACGAGTCATCTCGACGGCTTGTTTTCCGTTGTCAGTCACAAGTACATCATACCCACTCATGGCTAGATTCCTACGTAGAATGCGCTGAATAGGTACTTCATCGTCAACTACTAGAATACGTTTGCCCTTTGCTCTCATAGCCGTTCGTACCTTTCACATATCTTTATCCAAATATTTTTATTTGGAGTATGACTATTCGGTTAGCCCGAGTGGACTTCCGTCGTAGGTAGAATGCCACCTCTCATAGGAACAATGTGAGGATGGATAGGCAATGTAAAAGCCAAGCAAGTTCCTTCTTTTACTGTAGGGTCCAGCCAGATTTTCCCTTGGTGAGCCTCAATAATTCCTCTACAAATTGCCAGGCCCATCCCACTCCCATACGATTGCGATCGTTGACTATAGAATGTTTTGAAGATATGCTCATATTCATACTCAGGTATTCTATCACCATAGTCGATAACCTGGACACGAAGAGCCATGGAAGCTCCCCCAACCGTCTCTACGACCACATCAATATCTGTATCCTGAGGGCTGTGTTGCGCAGCGTTGTCAATCAGATGATAAAACACATGCTCCAACTGTACATGGTCAGCATAGACTAATGGAAGCGGCAAAACTGCCTTTGGACGCACTATACGCCCTTTTAATGTGCGATCTAATTTAGCAAGCGCACCATAAAATACTTCCATGATATCACACCATTCTTTCTCCAGAATGAGTGCTCCCATTTCGATACGAGACAATTCGACCAGCGAGTTGATCAGCACTGTCAGTTGATCAGCTTCACGGTTGATGTCTTCAAGCATCTCCTGTTGGTCTTCTTCGCTCCAGGCAACTCCTTTTTGTAATAATCCTGTCACAGCAGCCTTAATAGTTGTTAGCGGGGTACGCAGATCATGGGAAACCGATGAAAGCAGTGCAGCTCTGTTCCTCTCATCGTGTACTTGCTGGGTAATGTCTTGAATTTGGAGCGCGTTTGCTGCTAGTTGCCCATGTTCGTCATAAAGTGGATAGCGTCTAAACTGATAATGGTAGTCAGTAGATATGCTTCCTCGTTGCAAGGAACGTTTATCAATAGTATGATGCTCCTGAGATTGAGGAGTAGCAAGAATACACCGCCATTCCTGCCGATAAGCACTTTCTTGTGTAAAATCCCGCAAATATGTGCAGACCTCTTCTGCATTACGCATGCGCGGTAGAAGATTTGCAAAGATACCTTCTATCATTAAAGATGTATTTTGCCCTTGTGTGAGAGATGAAACCAGCCCTTGATTTCCATATCCGGTTGCAAGTGACTCAAGACGCATCTCACAAAATGATTCTGCCGCCGGATTCATATATTCACAGACGCCATTGAGATTAAACACAAACCAGGCATCTTTGACACCAACAGCTGCATCTTTTAACTGTCCCAACAAACGACCCAATTGCCCTACCATTCCAGCACGCGTCAACGCGGATTCAGCAGTTTGAGCTAAAAGAGATAGTGTTTTGGCAAAAGAAGCTTTGGATACCGATCCCGATAGATCATTTGTTAGCCTCAATACATCCTCATGACTCCAGTCATCTGCATCTATATTCATTGAATCCACCGAATTGATTGCCAACTCATCTTGTTCACAAGAAAGATCAGATTTGCCATCATTTTCATTTTGTATAAGGAGACATTCATTAATAAAACGCAAGAAGCTGGCAAAGCTTATACCAAATGCACACTGCACCTTTTCGCGCATCTGCGCCAACAAGACAGACTCATTCGCTGAGTCATCTTCACTCTTATGACCATCCAGCTTGGTTGATAAAACTACCTCCATACGCTTCTGGCGTGCTCGTTCTAGCCGCTCGATAGTCTGCTGGAAATGGCTACGGTGTTGCGCTAACTCAAGAAGGATGCCATTATGAATGGCAATCGTCGCTTGATTGGCAAACAAGGCAAAAATATCCGCTTTTAAGGGAGTAAAACCGCCAGGATCGGATGAACAGAGGAATAAGACTCCATAGACGGCTGTTCCAGTCGCTAGCGGGCGACTTAATATGGAACGCAACCCTAGTTTACTAAGGAATATGCGGCTGTCAGGGAAACGATCGTCCTCAGCAAGGTTATTAGAGGTGAAAGACTGCCGGCGCAGTACCGTCTGACCAAAGATACATTTATCACTTATAGGCAAGCCAGACCCAAAGACACTCTCTAGCGCTCGCTGATCCAAACCTGCCTGTGCCTCTAAACGCAGGCAACCCTTAGTCTTATCCTTTAAAATAATACATGAGGAGATATTTAGAGCTTCTGAAATACCTCCAACAATTCGATTGAGAATTGTTGGAAGATCCATTTTCTCAGTTAAAGCGTTAGTTACATCTTTGAGCACGCTGCGCTGTTTATCCTGTATAGCAGTGTTTCCACCCAATTGCACACTTTCAATGGCAGTAGCCAGAACACGTGCAACAGCATTCATTAGACGCTGCCGAGCTTCATTAGCATAAAGATGTGAAACCATACTGCCCAATTCAAGCGTGCCCAGCACATGATCTCCTACTATCAGTGGCACGATTAAGGTGGAGCGTAGTTGAGGGAAGCGACTGAGCGCATCACCACATTCAGCAGGAGCACCATCTAACCCATTTGGATAATCCTTCACAACTAGTGCCCGACTCTTTAACATTTGTTCCATTTTTGAGCCTGCAAAGGGATGTCGATGGTAGACAGCTTTCCATGAGTTATCGGCCTCACGCTCACAAATAGTCACACGCACAGCCTGACGATCATATTGGAGGAGTACGACTCCGAAAACATCAAAAGGTACTGCCTGCTCTAACTCAGCAGCCAGACGTGTATAATCAGATTTGGCACCACGCACACTAGCAACAATGCGCGCAATACGCTCAAAAATAGCAGATTCGTCTACTGTGTGTATCTTTGCTTCCATTGCTTCCTTGCCCCCGATTCCCTTTACATTTCCAACCACACTATATCCAACAAAACAAGATTTATTGGCGAACCGGGGAAATCTTAGTTAAATATACAAATCTTGACAAGATTTTATACAAAAACGCGGCAG
>CBJMBI010000066.1:0-12356 GCA_966427955.1 uncultured Ktedonobacterales bacterium | reverse complement strand
GTGATAGAATCAATATCTCCACTAATGGTAAGAGCTGCCTGGTAACCATTAGGCCAGCAAGCAAAACGGACAAGCGGAGCATTCAAAGACTCAACCTGCTGAACAATTTTACTGCGCTGCTGGACCTGTTCCTCACGAGTATCTCCCAATCCCTCAGGAAGATCTAAGTATAGTGCATAACGCTCAGCCTCCTCGGGCTGAGATCGTACAAAAGGATAGCCTTGCTCACGCAGAAAATCATCAACCAATTGAGGTGTCTGTGGTGATAGCGCAATACATGGAGCCTGAGGAGTGCGGATAGTAAACCGACGATCCTCAACACTCACATCCTCTCCAGTCCCAAAGGATACGGGCTGTGTTTTCACATCTTGGTTCTCAAAGACCAGATGGCGAGCTAGTATAGTTGCTTCAGGAGTACATGTTGCTTCAACTTGCCAGACTTGATCAGCAAGAGGTGTTATGCAGAATGAAAATTGACTGCGTGCTTTCCACCATTGAGCAATATCCTGCAAGCGAGCCAGCCACACCTTCTGTAGGCTAGAATGTGCATAAGATAAAAGAGTGTTTAGAGCTTGCTGACAGAGTATGCCTCGCTCGGGATGAAGATTGAGCGTATAGAGACCACCAAGGTCATAGACACGCTGCATAACCTGACTCCAGATCTTACCAACTTGCTGTGGATTTGTAATGCGCAGACGATCAAAAAGCATCTCATCATCTGGAATACTCGTTGGAATGCGAAGCAATTCACTTTCAAAATGTGGACGTAAGGTATAGGCAGTACAAGGCATTGCCTGGAAGAGGGCTAGCGACTTTTCATAGCCACTACGCAAAAGAGGTGAGAGTGTTTCAACATCGATAACATCGTGCAAAACAGCTTCATTACTTTCATAGGCGAAATTCAAAGCAGCAAATACTCGTAGAGTATCTTCTGTCCATCCCAAATAGGGATTGCGAAATCCGTGGAAAGGAATCTGGACCTGCTCAAACACCGAGATAGCTTGCTGCGTTTGCTTGTATTGTTCCTCCTCTGTTAAGAAGCGATAATCATTATGAACATAGCCATGGATACCAAGTTCGGTTCCATTATGAGCAATCTTGGCAATCAACTTTGGATGTCTCTGCAAAACAACAGCAGGAATGAAGAATGTAGGAGCAGTAGAATACTTACGTGACGTATCAATAATTGCATACAAGGCCTTACGTATGCGCCTTTCTGAAAAGCCAAAGCGAGAGAAAACCGTCCAGAGCCGTCGGGCAAAGTTGTGTAGTCCTTTTGTTCTAATAGAGAAAGCAACTAAATTCATAAATTGTTCAGGCGCAGTATGTATTCCCTACATTAAGTTGGGAAGAAGCGCCCCTCCTTAAAGATAGACAGACATCAGTGTAAATTATAGATGCCGGACATAAAAATCTGGTTTTCATCGCTGTTAAAAAAGCGTCATCAAGTTACCTTGAAGTCTATCTTCCTTCTCTTCTCTTCTCTTCGCCTTGACGGGATAAAATAGATAAGGTACAGCTTATTTGTTCCCTTTTTTATCAGATCAAACGTGTACCAGGTAAGCTCTTAAAGATCTATTCACATTGTAGCTGGAGAGAATGAACGTATGTACAAACGTCAAGTCGTACAACTTAGAGGCAAATATTTAGTAGGCTTTGCAAGCCTGGTATTGGCCCTTTTGATTGGCTCTTTCGCTATCATAAACAAATATTCAGCATCTGCTCAGGCGCTAGATGGGCAACCATCAGGACCAGCATTTCTACCCACATTATCAAGCGAAGCACTTCAACCGTTCAAGGGAGAGTGGCACTTTGATTCTACTTTGCTTACGGTAGGCAATGATGGAGTGGCCACATTCATAACGCGTGCTTATCAATTTTGCGGACCTGGAATCTTATCACCATGTGATGCCTGGCAGGGTAACACCATTATTCCAGGCATCCAGGAAAAAATAAGACTCACCAAAATTAGCGGGACAACGGCGTATGGCATTATTATGTCAAGCACAGATAACAAAAACCAACAACAAGTTACATTGACTTTGCAACCGAATAATACACTCAAATTTGATCGTATGCTTCTCTGTGGACCTCAGGGACCACTAGGTCACTGTGGAGTCTGATGGTTGCCTACCTGCTCAGGCAACCAACTTGGAAGCGGAAAATCCCCATGGCAAAGGCCATGGGGAGAATGTTAAGGTTGTACACCCAAACGAAGCAAATCTTTGCGAATAAATAATGACATGCCATAGCCAGTATCTATACCACCGAAAGGAGTGCGATGCCACCACCATTGCCAGACATTCTTCGCAATCAAGCCAAGATCAAATTGGCCCGGATGAGGCGGATAGTTGCCATAGCTTAACCACGGCAGAGGACCAACCCCTGTATACTGCTGTGGTGCACAAGGGTTGGTCGGTGTACCAACACAAGGTGGTGGCATATATCCCTGGTCCCACTGAGAGCGCATTTCATATTGGTGGTAGGCATACTGCTGACCATATTGCATTTGTGCTGAAGGCAAATTGTCTCCACCCGCAATGATAACTGGCCAGTTCCCTGAAGCAGGACATGCTGTACTAGGAAATGAGAAGCAAACGGAAGAATAATCTCGCAGATACCAAGCAAAAGGCCAGAGTGCATCATTCATGACTGCTATCGGCAACTGATGTTTTCCACCATACATTTTCCGATCAAGCGTATCAATCTTCGCCATTATGGTATTCACGTCGTATGTTGTCTGCACATAAATCATCATTTCATGTGGACCACTAGCAGGATCTACATACACAACCTGAAACATGTTTTGTAAAGTTAATACCAGAGTAAATACGGCGAGGAGAGTGCCAAGAACGGACGCGATAAATCGGATTCTTACTTTTTTACCCACAAAATCTGGCTTCATATCTGGTGCTAAAGAGTCTGAGGGTGTATCAATCTGCTTTAGCTTATCCTTTATTCGCCTGGCTAAAAGTGCTGTCCTCTGCCCTTTGATTATCTCAAACAGTGTGAGCACAATCGGCTGTAAGCCAATAGCAGCTAGCAGGATCAATGGCATCATCATATGAATCATCAGCCAGGGCATCTTCTCTGCCGCCCAGGAGTAGATGAAGACGTTGCCCACGAACCAGTACATCAGGAAGATACGGAAACGCGAAGGATGCAGTAAAGAGTAGATAATTCCTGCTAAACCAAAAACAACACCAATCTGCTCATAGAGAGGAATGAGCATCAGATAATAATACCAAGGCTGACCACCGCGTGCTACCTCCTGCTGCTGAATCCAATAATAGAGACCCTGCCAGATACCATCACCAATCCCATTTGGTATATTGGTGAAGAGAGCGGTGAATAAGACCATGAATATCGTCCAGCCGATCACAAATCCAAAGAACAAGTTCTGCCAGGACATAGTTACAATCGTATCCAGCCATGGCTGTTTCTCAGGATCGACCCACTTGGCAAGACTATATCTCTTCTCAGATTGGTCTTCTTCATTCTGTTCGCGGAATAATACAAACATCACAATAGCCGCAAGTAGAATCCCCACCCATGGTATAACAAGCTGTGTTTTGTTTTTCAATTGGGTCACGAAAGCGTCAGCAATTTTCGTGTTAGCGGCATTAGCAGTTATATATATTGATAGATCCTTGATCCAGCCAAAAAGCCACTTAGCAAATATACCAAGTATGATGAAATAGAGGATGAGAGTAACAGGAGCGGCTGTACGAGGTATGAAATGTCCTCCAAACCTCCCTCCTGTCTGATGCTCCTTTTCGTCATTAGCGGTTGGCCGTTTGGAAGTAAAATGGAAAGGAAATGGTCGACAAGCGCCTAACTCCCAAGCTATCACAGCGCCAAAAAAGCTGCCGAAGACTGCGATTGTTAAGAATGTTGCCTCTTTTGTTGCATACGAGAGTGAGAAAGCTGCCGCTGCCATAATAAACCAGAACATTCGACGGGTTTGCATGTATTGAGCAACAGCAACGACAAGCAGGAGAGTAAAGCAAGCCATATAAACATCCTCACGTGCAAAACGTGAGAAATATACCATGCTTGGGGAAATTGCCAGCAAGAAGCAGGCCAACCAGGCTCCAATATTGCCAAGATAGTTGCGCAAGAAGTATGGTAAAGCTACTATCACAGTGCCCAACAGCGCAGCAGCAATACGTACTGTTGTCGTATTCACTCCATGATCAGCAACCCCTAAGATCTGGGCAATCAGATAAACAACTGCAATAGCATGAAACTGAAATGGGCCATGCAAAAGTGGATCATAACGATAGCAAGAATTATTAGATTTAAAGCAGGAAGTCCATTGCTCTATGTTATTATGCAGAAGTTGTAAGGAGAAATATGCATGCAAGCTTTCATCATGATGCAATGGTCTATCTCCAAGTTGCCAGAAACGCAAGATAGCCCCAAGCAGAATAACTCCCCAGAAAGCAGCGGCTGTCAGTATCTGTTCACGTGAAGGTGGCGACCCGGTTCTCCAAAACGTCCGTTTTGGAGGAGTACTTTCAGGTGTTTCTGATGTTTCAGATATCTCTTCAAGCGAGACAGCCATCTCGTCACTAGATGGGGATGCAAGGGTTTTCTCCTGACTCTTACCTTCCTCTTCTTCAATTCTATCAGTCGTGCTTACAACTGTCTTCGGCTTATTTTCCTGACTCTTCAAAGCGTTTCCCTCCTAAAATGGTAACATTCTTAAATCTTTCTGAAGCAACAAGCCTATCTTGGTCGAGCCTATTGTACTACCAAAGGGTTGGTGTTGCCACCGACATAACCAAACATTCTTAATCAATCAAAGAAAATTAAATGCAGAATCAAAGGGAAAAGATACAATTAATATTTTTGAGAGCCTCTTGCTAACAGCCTATAG
The DNA here is from genome assembly GCA_966427955.1 of uncultured Ktedonobacterales bacterium. Classification (GTDB taxonomy): domain Bacteria; phylum Chloroflexota; class Ktedonobacteria; order Ktedonobacterales; family Ktedonobacteraceae; genus DASYAN01. Next base: position 7,474 of record CBJMBI010000066.1, on the reverse strand, counting down.
CCACCATTTTAGCCTAAAAGACGCTTTTTCCTTAGAGACAAATATGACATTCTGATAGGCAAGCTGAGACCTATTTGGCAAACCAGGGTGACCTTATACTCCTCTATCTAATTCTGTAAATAGTCACACCCTTAGATTGGTATACAATTTGCATAAAAGCACTGTACCTATGTAAGTTAGTAGTAGGATACTTTTGAATCTCTAGCTGCCCAACATATAGATACTGAGCTTTGTAATGAGCCATTAAAGATAAAACAACATGAGCATCTGGACTTGTATAGATCTGATCAATATCAGGGGCACGGCGCTGATACTCAGCATTATTTGCGTCATTCTCAAGCCAAGTCAAGCGCCACTGCTGCTCGTGTCCGGCCCATCCCATAAGCGTTGGCAGACCAGTAAAGGCCGAAATCCGCCCGTAGAATGAATAATCATCACCCATTGCCTCTACAATCACAGGATCGCCTTGGGCATGAGCATTCAGCCAGCGAATTGCAGCATAATCGCCAGCACTATTGGTATAAGGACAACTCCAAGGCTGACAATTCTTCAGATATTCCAGCCCATCCAAGCTATTTGTATGCTCTAAGTTTACCAGAGATCCCAACCAACCTAAGCTATTCGTAGACCCTTGGTAAGTAGGGGAAAACGTTCCTCCATCACTAGCATAGCGCTCATAGGGAGCAGTCAAAGGATAAACCATGCTAGCAAGTATGAGTCCTAGCAAAATGAGAATCCAACAGAGCCGCATACCACCTACTACTATTTGGAACAGAGATGGAGAGTTTTTTGAGACAGAACGAAAACTGTCTAGGATGAGGAATAGACCTGCGGAACAAGCTACAGACAGTAATACCCAGGCTTGAAAATAAAACTTAAAGACTGTATTCATACGATTGAAAACAGTATCTGCAAAAGCATCTTTGAGGAAAAAAAACTCACAGCCAGCTATAAGAGCAAAAGCAGTAGCTCCCAATAGGAGAACAAACGCATGTGAGCTATCCCGATAGTGATAGCACATTAGCACTGCACCAAGGATTGCAAAGTTACTACCAACGACAAAAGTTGCACTATTAGGTACCAATACCAATATCAGGAGAGAGCATATCCAAGGGATCAGATAAGTTAGAATTAGAAACCGAGCAGTAAAATCTTGAGGTGTTGCAAGTGCTGCATTCTCTTGTGACCGTGTCAAAAGTGGCTGTTTTACTGTACTCATTAGCAAAAGTGAGAAGAAGATAAAAGCAAAAAGGCCAAAGATCAACAGTTCATCACTCAGCATTGAACGTGATTGCTCAGGTAGTAAGCCGATACCTTGCGCAGGAGAAACAAAATTCAAATAGAATGGCAGATAGAAGATAAGCGAGAGGGCAATCAGGCTTGCTCCAGCAACCAGGATGCCCAGAAGCAAAGAGAAAGAAAATTTCTCATGATAGGCAAACCATTGCTGACCAATGATGCAAATCAGAGTTAGCCCCATATACGTTGGATAATCCCATCCATTCATGGTAAACAAGCAGCCAAGCACCAAGGCTGTACAGCTAAGATTTAACAGGATGATGGACCAGCTACGACCAAAAATGAAGATCCCTCTTCCTTTCGCTTCTAGGAGCAGATTAAAAGCCAATCCCACGGCCAGAAGCGTAAAAGCTAGACTTAGCACATGAGCATGGAAGCAAGAGAGCAGAAAACTAAAGGCTGGAAATTCATTAATTGTATTAGGAATAACACGTGAAGGATTAAACCAAAGGTCGTATAAATTAGGATTTGAGTTATCGTGAGCGGTCCACCACTGCTGTGTCGAAGCCAGATTGCCAAAGATAAGTGCCATGAGTATACTCAGCAGCCCATATGGGATAGCAGACCGTAAAGATCCAAGGTCCATTTTAGTATGTTCCAGCAGAGTACTAGAGTATGGTTTCACTTGCGAACGTATATAACGAGCCCATGTGACAATATTACATGTGATACCAAATAAATTTACAGCACATAAACCAAAGAAGAGACATATACCTGTATTGAAAGCAATGGAGGGGGATTGCCCTAGCAATTTTGCTAGAACTGCGATAGTATAGTGTGCATAATAATAATAATTGATACTATAGCCTGCAAACCACATGTCGTTAGGGGGGAGATGGGGACTGCGCATAATCGCAGCGAGAAAACCCTCATCCATGAACATCTCATAGCTACGAATATCTGGTCCAAAGGAACGCACCCATCCTAATAGAAAAACCATTCCAAGAAACAGACTTTCAACCACCAAAATGTAAAACACATTTTGACGTACCATCTTTCTAAAAGCATGGCGTACAGACATAAACTTCAGTGAACAGCCAGCAAGCAGAAGAAGTGTAACACTGACAATAAATAACTGGTTGAAAGGCAAAACAGGCACACATACCAATGGTAGCCAGACACAGAATGCTAGCAATACCAAACCCAATGCCTTGCTAAAAGCCCAGCCGCGGTCAGGTAAATTGCGAAAGACACTAAAGGTCAGCGGCAAGCAGATCAAGCTCAGGATTTCAACTAAACCCCATATCTGAAATAGCTCAAACATACACTTTTCCTAAGGTAAAATTACTTGAGATATTACGTATTATTCCATATTCAGAAGGCATGGTAAGTAGCATCTTCCTTTTTCTTTTCGATTTACTGAAGGATATCGCAACTATCAAGATCTCTCAACCACCTCCGCCATACTAGTAAAAGGCAAATGGACGCCCTCTAGCAGTTTGTGAAAGAGTTGATCGGAAGTGTAAGGATAAGGAGTATTACGAACAAAAATACGGCATGTCGGATGGTCAAAGACCGAATAGCTTTCATCTGCATTACGATCATTAAGGGCTATTCCCAAAAGATGAGGATAATTATCAAACTGTTTGGCTAAGTGAAAACCAAGTTGCCCATTAAAAAGTAACTGATAGTAATGGATGGTCAAAGGATAACGCTGAGGAAGACGCGGAATAGATTTATCCAGACGGTCACTGGCCATGACAATGGCATTTACTTTTGGAAGAATATCAGCCAATTGCCGTGCTTTCGAGAGAGTATCATCACCATAAAGATCCAATCCGGCAGGATCAGCCTGAGTAAAGATGGAAGGATCGTATCCGTCGAGAGCAACTGGCAGAGGATCATCCCATTGCTCGTAGGTCAGCACACTGCCAGGAGGTAGATTATGATATATCCAGAGTGAAGCCTGAATACGAGTATTCGGTTCAGTATAGATATTAAGCAATGCCAGCCCTTGAAAGATCGTTCCGGCTAGCACACTGACTAGCAAACAGGCTCCTAAGAGCGGTAAGGCTCTGTTCTGCCTCGATAAAAAGCCGGGTTTTGGCCACAGCAGATGTTGTACCAACGTAACTACACCTACTGCTGCCATCAGCGTAAGCAGTGGATAGACGGGTAGCAGATAGCGCATATATTTAGTATAGAAACTCCCAATAATAGCACTATAGACAAGTACCCAGGAAAGCACAACTAGCCAGGAGCCAGCATCACGCTTTAAGGCACGCCAGATGAACCAGCATAATGCAGCAACTGCGCTACATCCTAATGTCATCCCCATGCCCCACAGGACCATATTCTGTCCTTCATAAAGATAGGGTATGGTCCCTGCAAATTGTCGGGTATAAGGAACATCAATAATACCATGTGCTATATCACTCTCTTGCGTTACCAGATGGTAATAATTCTTAAAATCTAGCAATGCATAAGGATTAGTCAGTAAAAAAAATAGAAGAGCAGTAGAAGTTGCAAAAGCTAATATATGGAATGCATCCAAGAAGTTACGTTGTTTATACCAACGCAACCCAACTGCAACCAGCAAAGGAATAGCCAGAGGAGCAGCACTGAACTTCGTGCCAAGTGCAAGACCATAGCCCAAGCCTGCTACAAAGGTCCAACGTATAGACATATTGGTATCAACTAATGTGACACAGGCCAGTATTGTAAGCATTACAAAGAAAAGGAGCATAGTATCAACCGCATAGAAATGCGAAAGTTGTAATTGCAGAGGAGTAAAGGCAACTAGAACAGCAGCGAGCAAAGCAATCATCCACCCATAAGGACGTATGGGAAGATCCGCTTGGGTCAATTGCAATCCTAGCCAAGCAGTCAATAGGATAGTCCCAGTATCAAAGAGAGCAGAAATCGCACGCCCAATAAGCATCAAATTGACAAACGCTGTCGGACTAGAAAAATCATAATGCAAAATAGCACCAATGGTAGCCAAGAGATAGAGAGGGAAAGAACCATAAGCAAAAAAGTGAGGATTGAGTGGAGAGTGCATTGGATCAAGAAACTGCATCCAGCTCGTTGGCCAGCGGAAAGCAGTCACATGGAAAAGAATTTCCCGCTCATCGGGATGAAAACTATTTCCTTGATCCCAATTCAGCCCATATAACCGCAAGAGAAAACCGCCAAGACATATGGCTCCTAGAGCCAAAGGTTTCCAGTTAATAACGATCTTCCTCATCAATGTGCGTAACATTTCCTCTTGATCCTGCTGGTGAGACAGAGGTTCCACGTCATTCTCTTTTCCTACCCTTTTTTTATTCTTAAGCAGAGAACGAAACGCTGAATTGAACCAAGTAACCCAACCTAGAGAGAGATAATTACAAGAATATTTTCTTAGTATATGAACTATGGCAAAAAAGGTCAAGAGATAGTACTTGAGAGGCATACGCATTCAACAGTCAGCTAATGAACGATTCGTGCAGCCACAGGCCCTTGCCCATCGGTTTTTATAGAAACAGCGCACATCTGGACATGAAGACAAAGCTGATCATCAACAACATCAACAATTACCCTATCTCCTTTGCCGCATAAACCACGCAAGATAGCTTCGGCCAACTGATCCTCGAGTAGATGTTGCACAGTTCGACGCAGAGAGCGTGCTCCATACTGAGCATCATAGCCTCGTGTAACGAGTAGCATACGTGCTTCATCAGTCACTTGCAGATGAATTGATTGAGCTGCTAGACGCTGCTGTATCTGTGTAATCATGAGATCAATGATCTGGCGCAAATGTATGTGGCTCAAGGCATGGAATACCAAAACTTCATCAATACGGTCAAGCAATTCAGAACGAAATACTTGTCGTAGCTCTTGAATGGCCCGTTTGCGTCTCTGCTCATGACTTATTCTATCTTGTTCGCTAGAGGGTGGTGCAAAGATCATTGATCCTTGTTTGTCATGGACAGTCCCAATGTTTGATGTAAGAAGAATAATAGTATGCCTAAAATCAACTGTCTGGCCTCGAGCATCGGTAAGGCAACCATCTTCAAGGATCTGCAGCAGTAGGTCGAAGACTCTGGGATGGGCTTTCTCTGCTTCATCGAAGAGTATCACACTATAGGGACGACGACGAACAGCCTCTGTGAGCTGTCCAGCCTGATCATAGCCAACGTATCCAGGAGGAGAACCAATCAAGCGAGAGACAGTATTACTCTCCATAAACTCAGACATATCCAGTTTGAGCATAGCACTCTCATCACCAAAGAGAGTGGCAGCAAGCGCATAAGCTAATTCTGTCTTACCTACTCCTGTTGGCCCAACAAAAATAAATGAGCCAATAGGTCGACGAGGACTGCGCATTTGTGTACGAGAGCGGCGAACTGCTTTTGCTAGAGCTTGGATAGCCTCATCTTGTCCAATCACGCGCTGGTGTAATTGTTGCTCCAGCTGCATCAGGCGGACGCTCTCTTCCTCTGTCACTTGTGCAATAGGAATACCAGTGCATGCTGAGACAATCTTGGCTATATCTGCTACACCCACCATTGGATACTGTTGTTCTTGATGGAGAAGCCACTGGTGTTCGGCTTGCCAAAGGCTCTGTCGAAGCTGGTGTTCACGTTTGAGCAGATATGCGGCATAAGGGAAATTACAATGAGCAATGGCTTCATCTTTCTCATGTTGTACTAGTGCAATCTCGTCACGGTATCGGCGAATGCTCTCAGGCACAATTGAGCATTGTACCCGTACGCGAGATGCAGCTTCATCGATGAGATCAAGTGCTTTGTCAGGAAGGAAGCGTGTTGGGATATAGCGTGAAGATAGCTTAACAGCGGCTTGTAAAGCCTCATCACAGATTCTCACCCGATGAAAAGCTTCATAGCGTGAGCGCAGGCCGTGCAGGACTTTAAGTGTATCCTGTTCCGTAGTCTCAGAGATAAGCACAGGTTGAAAACGCCGTTCTAAAGCGGGATCCATTTCTATCGTTTTTCTATATTCGTCTAACGTAGTTGCACCGATACACTGGAATTCACTGCGTGCCAGCATCGGTTTGAAAAGGTTAGAGGCATCAATAGATCCTTCAGCAACACCAACCTGTATAAGGGTATGCAGCTCATCAATGAAAACAATCAAGTTAGAAGCTGTAGCCATCTCCCGCAGAATACGTTTGAGGCGTTCTTCAAAATCACCTCGAAAACGAGTCCCAACTGAGAGTAGCCCGACGTCCAATGCAACAATGCGGCAATGCTGCAGATTATCTGGAACTTTTCCTTGCACAATGGATAGAGCTAATCCTTCTGCAATAGCCGTTTTACCTACTCCAGCAGGACCAATGAGTACAGGATTATTTTTTGATCGGCGAGATAGAATCTGCATTATGCGCTCTAATTCAGCATCACGGCCAATCAAAGGGTCAATAGCATCTTCCAGTGCAGCTATTGTTAAATCACGGCTAACCGAATTAAGTGTAGGAGTGGCTTGGTAACGCAAGTGAAACTGAGTAGCAAGAATGATATGCTCATATCCATTGCGCATCAACAGAGACAGTTGTGTGCAAGCTAAATCTAAGGAGATACCAAAACTTTCTAATACACCAGCTGCAATCCCATTTTGTTCTTCGAACAAGGCAATAAATACATGTTCTATCCCAACAATCTGCCCCTCTCCATTCTCTACTTTTTCCTCGGCACGAGCCAGAATTGCACGAGCTTCAACACTCAAAGTGGGCTCGCTTAAAAGAGCTTTGTTACCGCGTCCCATCACAAAGTCAAGTGCTTGGGAAATACTCGCCGTGTTGACATGCAAGGATGCAAATAATCCTTCAATAAGAGGATTATGTAATTTGAGTATACCGATCAGAAGATGTTCTGGCCCGATGAGTCGATGTCTTACACGTTGAGCCTCTTCACGAGCATAAGATATTGCTAGTCGCAAATCAGCACTATATTTATCGAATTTGGCCATCTGTCTTCTCTCCTCGATGCTCTGCTAGCAAAAATGCTTGATAGTTTACTTTACCCCGTTAGTGCATAGGCAGTCTTCATAGTATTTTGTCAGCAACAATCATTCCTAATATATATAATATCTACCTTGCACTCTCACATCGTCGCTATGAGATAGATATCGAACACAGTATGCCTTCTAGAGAGGGACAAGTGACAAGAGGCCAGAAAAATCAGGAGAAAAGGTCCCATTTTGCCAGATGTTGTTCACTGGTTTGTTTGGGTGT
>CBJMBI010000065.1:0-12492 GCA_966427955.1 uncultured Ktedonobacterales bacterium | reverse complement strand
CTCTTACCTCCAGGCATGCTCATCTCGACAGCGGGTTTTGCCAAACTCAACCAGATTATTATCAATCTTGCTAACGCACTCTGCAATGGGCGTCTCGTGCTGGTACTGGAAGGCGGATACAACCAACAAGCCACAGCGTCCTGCGTTACCACATGTATTAATCTCCTGCTAGGAGATGATGCCGCTGTCGACAGCTATGGTCCAGCACCACAATTGCCCTACCGAATTAACACCGATGCTCTGATCTCCGAATTGCGACGAATTCACCAACTGACGGGCTACCGTACGCGCCACACACCAAAGCCGGATGTGGCCAAGCTACGACAGGAGATCAAAGGAATAGCGGATACTCAGACAAGCAATCAACAATGCGGCTGTGAAAATTCCTGAGACACAGCCAGAAAGCAGAGGCTCGAAAGGATCTATGCTAGACAATGATGAACCGCAAGCACGCTTACTGAATAAAAGTGATGTCCACGCGATTGAACGCTTACTCCATACTTCTGAATATATCTATCAGCGATTCACTCTGCCTGAATTACCGTTGTTACTTCAAAATTATCCTGCAGTTGGGATATTCCATAATACAACAATGCATGGCTTCCTACTCTCTCAAAATATCCATGCTCCCACCGCTTGGATCGGCGGCTTCGGCGTAAGCTGGACAGCGAGCGACGATTATATCACGATCCTCACTCTACTCCTTGAGCACATAACCACCCCATTGATGAGACGTGGCGTACATTATCTCCACTACTCCGGTAATGACATAGAAAATGACTGGTTACAGCCTATTCTGCTAGAATATGGATTTGCCCCTTACCGCCGCCTTTATGCCTATGACAAACTCGACTATTCTATTCCTTCACAAGGCAACCAACAGGCGACGATTCGTCCTGTTAAGCTTACAAAAGACCTCCCAGCATTACTTGCCATTGAAGAGGCATGCTTTGAGGATCTGTGGCGCTATGACCCTACCATCTTTAACGATCTAGCTGCTACTCACCCCTATTTTGTCGTAGCCGAACTAAATGGACAAGTTGTCGGTTACCAGTTCAATATAGTGGATGAAGGATCCGGCCATCTTGTACGTATTGCAGTTCATCCATCATTTAACCATAAGGGGATAGGTACTCGTTTAATGGCCGAGGCTATACGTTTCTTTCAGAAGGCTCAAGTTTCACCCATCATGCTCAATACACTAGAGGACAATTACCAAGCCCATCGTTTATATGAATGGTTTAACTTTGTCAGACTCGAGCAAATAGGCTTTGTACTGCGCAAAGCTCTCTAGACTTCCAAGTGCTAGAACAGACCCAGCAATTGGCGAGCAGCAAGCGGGGTACTTTTGTTTTTGACCTGCAAGGGAAAAGGTGGACCTACCTGTACATAGCGATAGACTTGTGCATATGTTGTATCATTGAGCAAAATATTATTATCCGTAGCATTGCTTTGCAGGCGAGATGCCACATTCACCACATCACCAATCGCCGTGTAATTCTGTAAACGCTGTGGAGCCCCAACGTTACCAACGGTTGCTAGGCCTGTATTCACACCAATACCAAATGAAATATGAGCCTCCTGTGGCAGAGAGCGTTGGTACTCTATCACAGCCATCCGCATCTTCCAAGCAGCCCGGACAGCATGTAAAGCATGCCTTTTTTGTGGCAATGGCGCATTGAAAATAGCCATCAACGCATCTCCCTGGAATGAGGTCAGTGTTCCTTCCTCTTCCCAAATGGCATCACACATAAATGAATGATAGCGATTAATGAGATTCATTACATCTTCAGGGGGCATCATCTCGCTCAAACGTGTATAGCCACGGATATCAGCAAAAACCACCGAAATTTCCTTCGTTTCACCACCTAAGTTTAAAGCTTGAGGATTCTCAATTAACTCTTCTACTACTTTTGGATGAACATACTTCTCAAAGATCCCACGAATCTCTTTGGTCTTTGCCATTGAACGCTTCAGTTCTGTTTGATCAGCGATCACAAGAGCCATGCCAATATGTGTCCCATCTGTCTCCCGCAATAACCTTACATAGCAGTTCAAATAGACAATGCCATCAGACTCTCGTCCAGGAATAGAACATTCAATGGCACGATCAACGAGGGTACTATGCTCATGCCCGAAATAGGCCTCGTTGAACATTTCACTCAATCCAACCTGGGACAATGTTTTGAATGCTTCTTGATAATGCTGCCCAATCACCTGCTCATGTGATAAACCTAAGATGAGACTTGCAGCATTATTAAAGGTAGTCACAATTCCATCTGAATTAGTAGTAATGACGCCATTAGCAATAGACCCGAAGATATTATCCATATATTGCTTGCTTTGTTTGACCTGTTGCATAGTTCTATTCAGATCAGCAAAGAGACGAGCATTATCAATGGCAATAGCAGCTTGATTACAGAAAGCCAGCAGTAGTTCGCGATGCTTGGGTTCAAAGACCTTGGCAGTAAAACGGCTATCGACATATACAGCCCCAATACAGTCACCACGCACAACTAGAGGAGCACACATAATTGAACGTATCCCATAGGCTAAAATGCTTTCCTGAGCTTTCAGTGTATCATCACCCTGTACATCATTGGTCAAGACAGGCTTACGTGTACGGATAACACGCCTTACAGTATTTCTACTGATAGGAGCTGTAGCAAAAACACTTTCGGCTATGGGCTGAGCATTCTCATCACGAGCAATGGCAAACTCAAGCTCGTTTGTCTTTGGATTCACTAGGGTCAGGAAACCACGCTGAGCACCAACAAAGGTCACCACACGATCCATTACTAGGCGTAAGACCTCATCAAATTCCAGCGTTGAGTTGAGGGTACGCGCAATCTCATAGAGAGTCTCCCGCTCATCGCTCTCTTGCTCACGGCATAAGGTACCGCTTGCAGGAACTTCACGCCCAATTTCGCTTCCAGAAGAGCCGTTTGTCGGGCCAGAACAGGATTGAGACGGAGCATCACCTTGTGGCAACTCCCGCCACTTTTGGAGAATGCGCTGCACATCTAAATTCAACTGGGACAGGTGCTGATCAACCAACTGGCTGACATAGAGAGCATCGCCTAATAAGCGGACACGAGGATCACTCATCTGGCTGGCATACTTCCCCTCAACGGCAATTTCCAGGGTACGTTTATGCCCATGGAGCAAGCGTGAGATAGATTGCAGCCTTTGCTCCATTTTAAGCAAATCTCTGCCAGTCTTTGTTACCCAATCATTTGGTAAGACCACACAGGTTCCCTTCATCCATTCTCAGGATAGTGCCTACCCAACCTGTATCCAGGATATTGCTTCGTGACACTCCACAAGGGTTAAAAAAACACAGCTTCTGACACCCCTACATAGCCGCTTTCCTGAGAAATTGGAGGATCGCTCCAACTCAAAATGACAAGCGGAGGCGGTAGGTGATATCACGAACAAGCCCAGCCATCCTTAAGCGACTTTCCAGGGCGGTGCCATGTCCGCTCTCATCCCCATGCCCAGAGAAAAGAATAGATGGTTCTTTTCCACAACCGACATCTTGGGAGATGACACCACCTGAAGATTGCTCTTCCCTCTTTCGAGTTTGAGGCTTTTCCTTCTGAGTTAAAACCACAGCGGTTTGCGGCGGGCTAAAGTTCTTTAGTCTCAAAAATGCTTGAGTATCTCAGCAACTTCAGGATGTGCACGATTCAGATACAACTCAGGTATACCAGTTGCGCCTGTATGCACAAGCAGAATCTTCTCGTGAATGCAGATATGCAAAAGTTCACGCGCCGATTCCCGGGTAAAACGACCACGAAAGCGATTTTTAGGATTAAAAGGATCACCAAGAAAATGAGCAATACTTGAGGTTGTACGTAATGGCCAATTCCGATCAATGTAGTCAAGAAATTGCACGAACAAGGGGTCTAGAGGATCGACCATAGGCATTGATGGTGTATCAGATGATCCTTCGTAGTATTGATTAGCTTCAGGATAACCAATTGCTGGCATTACGCGTGTATTAATGTTTTCAATATCCCCAGCGGATGCCAAGTCAACAGCCATCAACGGAGAAGTGTCTGTACTTACAGAAGGTGGGACCAGAGGTACAAACTGGCTAGCACTGCTTATTAAGTCTCGGCTAACAGTTCCAGGAACACCTACAATAATCACGTTTTTATTTAAACGCAACTTTAAACGGGCACAAATGCGTGTGAAATCTTTATCACCAGTCATTAAGACAAATGTGGAGATGCTAGGACGGTCAAAAACAGTCTCAATAATATCCATGACCATATTCAGGTCAACAGTGCTTTGCACCAGCGTACTGGTAGTCCCTGGGTTGATTCCTGGTAGATGCGCTGTAGTACTTCTACCCAAAGATGGCAGATCAGCTGTACTCTGACTGCTCATCTGGCTACTTCCGTTAGGAATTGCAGAGAGATGGTCAGTAGCTCTTCGGGCAATGAATGGATCTTCAAGAGCATCTATCTCATTCTCTTGTACCGCTGTCGTAGCCATTGGGAATGACCGGCTCTGAGAAGCTGAGTATGGTGGCAAGTCCTCTGCTAACAGATCTTTCTTTTCAGAGAGTTGCTCATCTTGCTGGGAGTCTGGTTGTAAAGAATTGTCAACAAGTGGTCCGGTGCCTCCCGTCGTAGGATTATATCTAGGTAACGGAGTCTCAGTGGGAAGATTGCTTGACCAATTCTGGCTCCCAGTGAAGGGACTGCTGTACTCATAAGCAGAACCAATGCGGATGCGCTGGCGAAGCTTCACTGGACAATCAACCCGATCAATCATTGCAGCAGTTAAACTTCCCTTAAACGTTTCTGGTTGACGTGACCAATCAGCATAAGCACGAGCAACCATTATAGTTCCATAGCGACGAGCAACTGCAATAAGTTCCTGGGGATCAGGCTCATGCCTTTGAATATTCAGCATGCTAAAACGTATATTATCGAAATCAATAAATAGTGCGATTTCTTCTGACATAGATTTTTCCTCCAAACTTTTTTCTCGATTGGTGAGAGAGCATCGATGCTAGATGCAATTGTTCAGGTTTCAAAGTTCTTCCTACCCTATAGTTAGATAGTATACCATATATTGTTATAATGTGATACGAAATCCTCGCTACTCCGCTACCTCATAAGCCACAATAAACAAGAGGGGTATAGCCTCAGCAGAATGCCAAAGGGATCTTTCTTTTCGCTCCCTATTTCCAGTCTGGGCCATCCTAGCTCCTCTCAAATTGTTCTGCTTGCAAAAATGTACATCTTGTTCTACTATCTTGCTTGGTATCTTTTCTGGGCATGGTAAGTAAGGACTCATACACTCACTACAAGTACAACACAATCTTGACTTTAATTATACAACATAATATTCAGCAATTTCATTTTTCACTATTTCATAAAAGTTTCCTTCCTTGTAAATAGATACGCCAGAAATTTCTGAACCATGAAATGAATAGCTTACCCGTCTAGATTTTGGTTAGTTCGACATCACATTGATTATAATCAATATTTAGGAGATTAGCTACTTTTCTGCTATACTATAAGCATAAATCAAAGTAATCATTAAAAAATGTGAAAAAAGAAGCGAGTGTCCCAGCATCAATCCTCCGGGATTGATAAGCAAAAGGGTGTCTTGATTTAATTCTTCAGGTGCTGGTGCTCTCTATCCATTGAAGTATGCAAGTTGGAATGTATAGTGGTGTTTAGTATAGCTTGATACGGTTTTAAGTCTGTTCACAGACAGAAGCCCAGCAGTGATTGTACATAGACTCAAGGAGATCGGGTGTGGAGGAACGTATTGGACAACAATTGGGCAGCTACCGCCTAATCCATTTATTAGGACAAGGAGGATTTGCCGACGTTTATCTTGGTGAACACATTCATCTACAGACTCTAGCAGCAATCAAAGTGCTACAAATGCGCTTGGTCGGCTCAAACTTAGAACAATTTCGTAATGAAGCAAGAACGATAGCCAGTCTCATTCATCCACATATCGTGCGTGTCCTAGATTTTGGTGTAGAGGATGGGGTTCCTTTCCTGGTGATGGAATATGCCCCCCACGGAACGCTACGTCAGGCCTACCCTAAAGGCACACGTTTGCCCCCAATACAGGTTGTACCATATGTGAACCAGATTGCTGATGCACTATACTATGCCCACAGCAGAAAGTTGATCCATAGGGATATCAAACCTGAAAATTTTTTGCTGGGAGCAGATAGAAAGATATTGCTGAGTGATTTTGGCTTGGTTCAGACTGTTCAGAATACGACCTCTCAAACGACAAAAGAGATGGCTGGCACCATTGCATACATGGCTCCCGAGCAGATGAATGGCAAGCCCCGCCCTGCCAGCGATCAGTATGCACTCGGAGTTGTGGTCTATGAATGGTTGAGTGGTAACCGTCCTTTTCAGGGTTCTCTATTTGAGATTGCAACTCAGCACATGCTCTCTACTCCCCGTCCGCTTCATGAGAACATTCCTGGCATTTCACACGAAATTGAAAAGGTTGTTTTCTCTGCTCTGGCAAAAGATCCCCAGCAACGTTTCCCCAATATCAAAGCCTTTGCTCAAGCATTCGAACAAGCCTGTTTAGCAATACCTGCATCAACTTCTTCTATTCCTACCAATATTTTACCTCGAAATTCATCTTTTTCTCCTTTCAATACAGCTCTTCTATCCTCAGTCTCACAACCTGGAAGAACAGATGTAGCTCCCGATCAGGAGCAAGAACGAGCCTCATTCAAGAATGCTCTTCCTGCGGTATCTTCTCCACAAACCAACATTGCTACCAATCCTCCTGTAGCCTCTGTCTGGCAAGCAATGCAAGTGAATACACCATCACAACCGAGAAAACCTTTATCCTTTATCAACGGCTCGCAGAGCCAATCCTTACTACCACTTGCTGGTAGCAACTTATCAGATCAGTCAGCACTCTCACAATATGAGAATCGTTTAGGTAAGCAGTCCATACAACCTTCCCCTGCTACTCTAATACCGGATAAGCATGCCTCATCGGAAACAAGAAACCTCCAAAGCACATTAGTTTCTCGAATAGCACTGATAACTGGTTCGATGCAGCAAGCGATGAGTACACTTCCCGCCCTTGGTACTCCTATATTTCATCCTCGCCGGAAGTTTCACAATCAACGTTGGATATCATTAATACTTCTAATACTTGTTATATCGGTTGCTGGTGTGATTGTCTATGCCCTTCCTAAGGAGCATTCTGCTCTTTCAGTTAGCCATCAGCTATCGCCGACTGGCCAGGGATTGCATCCTAGCAGACACACGGTTACCAAAAATCACCCGCCAATAGCAGTCCCTGTTGCGCCTGATTTTGCTATCATCCACATTTTTCCTAGTAGGAGAGATATCAAAAATATCTTTACTATCTCTGCCGTTACTGGAACTCCAAACCGCACCCAATCTCAGATACAGGCACGTCAGGTAACAGCCTCACAATCGCAGTCACAAACAATAAAGACAACCGGTTCAAAGCAGATTTCCGCTACTCAAGCCACTGGAACCTTGACCGTGACTTGCCGATCATCATCATCACCTCCTCTAACCATCAATGCTGGTACGGTCTTTACTGGCAATGATGGAATTTCTGTGGCAACGGATACAACTGTCACGACAAGCGGATGCCATACTTCTATTGCTGCACATGCTGTTAATTTTGGTCAAAGTGGAAATATAGCAGCTAAAGATATTAATCAGCTCTATCAGGGCTACACGGTCTCGAATCAAACGGCATTTAGCGAGGGTCAGGATGCTAAAACTATCGCAGTTGTGGCACAGAGCGACCTCGATACGACTGCCAGTGCTCTCGGGAATCTTCTTACACCTGCGGTTAAACAGGCCCTATCCACTAAGCTAAAAGCCAACGAGCACCCCTTTGGTGATCCCCAGTGTAGCCCCACAGTAACATCAGATCATGCCGCCAAAGAAGAGGCAACTAAAGTCACAGTCACAGTAACTATGAATTGCACCGTTGAGGCCTATGATAATGACAGCGCACAAGCTATAGCCAAAGAACTGCTCAGTCATCAATTAGCCAATGATCCAGGTTCTGATTACAGCTTGATAGGAAACATCACAACGACAGTTGGGCAACCAACGCTAGAGAAGAATACCTACGGAACAATCTTATTGCCTGTAACTGCTGAAGGAACATGGGTCTATAAATGGACTAATACCCAGAAACAGTATTTAGCAAGATTAGTCGCGGGGAAGCATGTAAAAAACGCAAAAATCTTATTACAACAGGAAAAGGGAGTGGCGGCAGTGAATTTACAGCTTTCCAGAACAGATAACGATATACTCCCATCTGATGTGGGTCACATCATAGTAGATGTGGCTACCATTCCAGAACGTTAGAAGACCGGAGCAACAACCTCGCCCTAATCGGATTAATTGTCTTTATCTATATATTGCTGTCTTTTTATTTAAAAGCGACACGTTACTACAATTGCACTCATATCATCTGGCTTAGCTCGTATAGTTAGGCTGTAGTCCTGACGGGAACGTTGCTGTGAGAGTTCAACTAGCCTTCTGGCAAAGGCGGGGCGAGGTGTATTCCTGAGAATATCCTCAATTTCTTCATCAGTCAGATTATCGTGGATGCCATCTGTACACAGAAGAATGCGGTCACCAGGGTAGATTGCCGTTTTATTAATATGGACCGTTGGGGGGATTGGTCCTCCAATAGCTTGAGTGATACCACCGCGCAGTCGGAAGTAGCGGTAATCCATATCTGATAACTGATCAGCCTGTTTAGCTTGATCTATTTGGTAAGCATGTTGCTCATCAATAATCTGATTTTCTACTAGTTTCGTGAGCAGACCATCATCATTGGTAATTCTCTGAAGTTTCTCGTGCTCACGAAGCAAATAAATGCGACTATCCCCAATATGTGCTGAAAACATAGTGTAAGATCTAACATCGGGGTTTTTACAGAATATAGCCATTGCAACTGTTGTTGCAAGATCATCAGTTCCAGCACGCTGCGCACCATTTACCCGAACTTTTTCATCAGCATCTAGAACTAGTTTTTCTAGGATAGCACAATAATCACACTGATCACAATTTTCGAGCATTGTGTAAACCTTACGCCAACGCTGATGCTGCGCGAGGATGCGCCTCCAGCCCTCAAGCGTAGCTCTTGCCGCCGTCTGTGAGGCGATTTCTGCAGCTGCACTCCCTCCAACACCATCAAAGACTGCAACTAACCCTGTTTGCTCATCGACAAGGGTGCTATCCTCATTGCGGAGCGGATGACGATCATTTGCGATACTGCGGCAAGCATAGGCAAATGGAGATTGCTCTTGAATATGATTCTCAAGGACTTTTCGCCTATACCGTTTGGTTCTGCGCTGCGGCATCTTCGCTAAATGTTGCCTTTCAAAGATTGTCGCCATAGAGTTGCTTTTGGTTCTTATCACTGAATATTGCATAATCTATTACCATTTACTATTAGAAGAGAGAACAGACCAATTCAGGGAACATGGGTTCCCAACTAGGATCATAAGCAAGTTTTTTTGGACTGATCGAACAGACTATTAAGTAATAAGTATAGCAGATAGTATGATGAAAAGGAAAGGGTTTAGACCTTTCACTTTTCAGCAATTTCTTGTGTGCCATCTTTATTTAGGTAAACGGCCATGAATGATAATTTCCACGCCCCAGTTTTGACTAGCTTCTAGAAGCAGCGGCCACTGGAGAACAAAGCAACTTCCCTGATGTGTCCGTTCAAAACCTGCTTCTGAACCAGTTACTGCATCAATTGAGAAATGCCATAACGTGGCAGGCTCACTTAATGCAAAATTGATTTCCTGTCCTAGCCAGGTATTGCCAATGCTCAAGTCATAGACATCAGCCACTTCGCCTACGCTCTCAAAGGGACTCTCCTCCAGTCGTTGCCCTGCTACTCGGCAATAAGCCTGAGGATTTCCACCTCCGCCAAGCAGATTCATATTCCATTCGCATGCAAAAACTGTTTGCAAACGTGTTAGACTTTTGTTTTCAATCATATAGCGAACTACTAGTTTCTCTTCTCCAAGCGGCAGAAAGATAGTTTTGGTCAGATGAATAGGAATTGGATTGAGTGCACCTGCTCGTCGGACCTGACCAGTGCGATCCATGATAATACTCAAGCCTCTTTCATCTTGCTCAGTTTGTGTCGTGTAATGCTGATCTAGAAAGTTACCCAGCTCTTCATAGCGTGCTTGGACAAAATTTGCCATCGGTAAACCTGAAGGGAGAAAATGGTCAACCAAGCTAGCACGCCGATAGCGATCTACAATCAAATACTGGTCCAAGTCTGGTTCCTTAATCCGAACCGTTGTATGTGGCGAACCGGGTTCCTCTTTGTCATGTTTGTCATGTGCCAGCCTTTGGTGTTGCTGGAGAGCTTGTGCTATCTTTCGGCGACGTTCCTGCTCATATTCACGTAGCATTGGGTGATAGCTCTCTTGAGAGCGTGTCATGACAGAGAGCAGATTATGAGCACTTCGTCGCAAATCCCATTCGAATAACGTCCCACCATGCTCTGGATCGATATAGAGATTTTGTTGATCACTCTCAATAATCAGTTTTTTCTGGGTATTCCGCTCGAAATCAATCCACTCACAATGCTGCCATGGTTCGGTGCCATGGAGAATGCGATCAGCCGCATTTTCCGCTTTGATGAGATGATGGTAGATGGCTGAGCGTACATGTGTCATGTAGATGCCACCAAATAGACCATGCCAATAGGTATCATTAGCCTGAGCTTTCCAGAGATGGCCTACACCACTTGCTTCTGTTGCTCCAGCTGCATATACACGCTCATGAACGCGTAGCATCTTTTTATGCTGATTATTAGTTTCTGGATAACGTACCAAAAAATTACGCCAGAAACCTCCACGCATAAATTGAAGTATATCATTACGTTTTTCATGTTCAAATTGATGAAGCAGCTTGCCAAACAGGAATGATTTCTGCGGAGGAAGTGCCCACTCGGTCATTTCTATATACGAGGAGGTTGGCAGATAGATTCGCCCAAGAGCAGAATGAGTACGCGCATATTCTCCTAGGAGTGTCAGATGGAGCCATTCTTTGTTCTGTTCCAGGGCACTGAAGAATTCTTCTACCCAGCCAGAATGCCCGTCTTTTCCCCAGCAATAGTTGCGCGTCTCTGGCCAACTCCCAAACTTTTCGCCATCATCCCCCATGACAATCAGACGTCTGCCATCAGGTGTTGCAAGAGCACGTAGAGCATTGATAGTTTCAGAGACAGGTCGCCAGGGAATAGTATAGCGGAGTGTCTTACTGGTTGCATAAACTTTGAGAACGCTACTCTGGTCCTCGGTCGCATAGTAACCATAGAGGTCACTATCTTCTAAGCCAACATTCTTGAAATGAACATCATCCAGGATGGTCCATTCTATTCCAGCCTCTAGAAGAGAACGTACGAGATTAGGTTCCCAGACGCGTTCTGCAAGCCACATTCCTGTTGGATTGACTGTAAAGTCGCGCTGGATACGTTCGCTCAAACGGCGGATTTGGCCTATTTTATCGCGATCAGGAATGATAGAAAGGATTGGTTCATAGTAGCCTCCACTGACAATCTCAACCTGATTACGTTTAACAAGGGCAGCGATACGTTGGATAAATTCCGGGTGAACATCTTCCAGCCAGTCCAGAAGAGAGCCCGTATAATGCAAGGCAAGGCGTACGGCGGGATGTCGTTCTAGGGCCTCCAACATTGGTAAATAAGATTCCTCGTAGACTTGTTGGAAGACCCATGGGAAGTTGCCTACTGGCTGGTGGTTGTGTAAAAGTAATCCTAAGCAAATACTACCTGACACGCTCTTTTCGTTAGTCGCCATTTCCTATCCCTGTCTAGCTTACTAAAGCATTGTTGGATCACATTATGTTGCAATCAAGGCTATTCGTGAGTTCGCACGGGGGCGGCTTCTTCCTCTCTACTATATCACATGGCAAAGAGTATTTCCTCACCACCTAAATCGGAACTGCTGCTAGGTACAGGGGTACCTTTTGCCTATTCCTCTTTCCAGCTTTTGATGGAAGAGTATCAACCGATAGCTACGACTACGCTGTAACATCCCTCTGAACTGCTGACAATGCGGTCTCTCCCCCCATATTGACATCAAGATCATCAAAGTAGATCATTGCATAAAAAGAGGGGGCAGAAGATTTTTGCTCAGCCGAAGAGATAGCCCCTGAGCATGTTAAGGAGCTATCTCTTCGGCTGAGAGTGTGGCACGATGGGCAAGCTTCAACTGAAACTAAAGCGAGCGTAATACCCTTTCCACTTCCTCTTGACTGTGCGAGATACTTAAGTCAATGATCAGATGCTGCAAACGCTCCAGATCGTCAATGGCTAGGATTGTGGCCTTGGCCAATAACTCTAGCTCAGGAAAGCGTGCAACAACGATGCTAATAGCTGCTTGTTGTGCGGTCTTTTGCGAACCCCGCTGCATGCCTTCCTGTA
>CBJMBI010000064.1:0-12549 GCA_966427955.1 uncultured Ktedonobacterales bacterium | reverse complement strand
TAAGAAGTTAGATATTGCAACAAATCGAACTTGTGAATGTGAGCCCTCACACATAAATTGTCTTACTGCAAAAGATTGGATCAAATGTCAGTTGGGCGTGTGGCAGTTCTATTATGAGGGGCGCGACATTCGAGACAAGACAAAACATCCTGCTACCTATCCTATAGCACTAGCACGCAGATGTATTGAACTTTTCTCACACAGAGGAGAGCTTGTTCTCGATCCATTTTTGGGAAGTGGGACTACTCTTGTTGCGGCGCGCGATACAGAGAGAAATGCGGTTGGTTTTGATATCCATCCTGATTATATTGCATTGACACAACAACGCTTGATCCAAAAATCGCTTTTCGGTGAGACACAGCAAATTCCGGTCCTTGATGATGCTAGGAATATTCCTCAATATCTTAGTGAAGAGAGTATTGCTTGCGTTGTTACTTCTCCTCCTTATGCAAATCTTCTCAATAGAAAGCGTAAAAATAAAAGTCGCCGTAGTGATGAGAGGAAAAATGAGCAGTACGAAAAGATCGAACAGTATAGTCAACGTCCAGAAGATTTAGGGACACTCGATCTTGATGCTTATTCGCAGGCCATGGCCGAGATATTTAAAGGCATTCTCCCTCTGATCAGAAAGAAGGGACATTGTGTGATTAATGTTCCGGATATGTGGTGGGAGAACCAGCGTATAACAATCCATATTGCAGTAGTCGAGGCTTTGCGGTCAGTAGGATATGAATTGCGTAATACCATTATTTGGGATCGTACAAACATTGTAAATAATATTGGTATCTTCGGTTGGCCTAGTAACTATATTACAATGGGAACGACTTTTGAATATCTATTAGATTTTTGGCGACCATAGAAAATGATTTGTCTGAAGCAATACCTTGTGATATCATACCTTTTATATTTGAGAGAGAGCAGGTAATTTGATGGCAAAGGTGACTACAGGCACTGGTGATACAGGATATACAGGCTTATTGGGTCAACAGCGGGTAGCAAAATATGACCCTCGCCCTGATACTTTTGGTACGGTCGATGAAGCAACATCCGCTCTTGGATTAGCACGTGCGGTTGCACAAGATCAGAAGGTGAAAGAGATTATTTTTCGTGTTCAGCAAGAGCTTTATTTACTTATGGGTGAACTGGCAACTCCGCCAGAAAATTATGAGAAGATGGGTTTACGTATGACCCGTGAGCATGTTGAGTGGTTGGAGCAGATAGAGGACGAACTCAAGCAGGAAGTGGAAATCCCCAATAAGTTTATTATTCCAGGCGATACGCTTGATGGAGCAGCGTTAGATCTGGCGCGAACAATTATCCGTCGTGCTGAACGCATGGCGGTCAAGCTTCTGCATGATGGTATTATTGAGAACACCGAAGTAATACGCTATCTTAATCGCCTCTCCGATCTTATTTTTATCCTCGCACGCTACATCGAAGTTAAATCCTCGCTGGCACAGTTGCCTGAGCACGGCCATGAGAAGTGAAAATGCTGAGTGGTAAGAACAAAGGAAAGATAGGAGAGCTGAAGCAAAAACGTGTCGTTAGGTATCTGCAAGATAGTCTAGTGCTGCTTGTTTTAGGAAGCCTACTCTACTATGGAGCATTTTGGGAAATGTTTCATGTGGATTCTGATGTTGCACGCTATCAATGTTATGCAGTAGCCTTCTGGCAAGGGTGGTCGGGATTGCAGACCTTGCCTCCGGAGCAATGTACATTTATTACGCATCCAGACAAAAATCTGATCATTGTCTCGCAGGATAGTTTACTTCATGCTATGAGGCAGTGGAAGCTACCACCTGCTTTGATACAGTTTATTGCAATCCAATCTCCTGCTCAGCCATATCATGCTTTACCTTATGAATATCCATGGCCAATGCTCTTACCATACTCTCTGGGTCTAGTCGTACCGGCACACTGGTATCAGGTTGCTTTTGCAATCTGGATGCTGCTGCTTGCAGGATGTATCTATTTTGTCCTTCAGCGCTGGCGATCGCGAGAAGCTGCTCTTGTCTTTGCACTTTATCTAGTAGTCGGGGGATGGGCCACTGCAGTAGAACGATTTGATCTTATTCCAGCAGCGCTGACTCTCTTTGCTGTAATCTATGCAGTTCAGAAGCATTGGAACTGGGCCTTTGCCTTTTTGGCGCTGGCAACACTCTCGAAGTTCTATCCAGCGACCTTGTTGGTCCCTTTCTTCTTAGCTCTGCAACAGGAGATGAGGGGAAAGTGGTATGCATGGAGCAGATGGCAGCCAATAGGGGTATTTATAGGGGTCTGTATCTTGATCATTGGCATATCTCTCCTCTTGAGTGTGGTAGGGACGCTAGCACCACTAGGGTATTTTGGCAATCGACCTGTGCAGGTAGAGTCACTATCAGCTTCGATTCTCTGGGTATTGAGCATCTTAGGGAAGACATCATTGACATATGTCCACACGTTTGCCTCACTCAATGTTTTGAGCCCTTTGTCTTCCAGCGTGACCTTGCTGATAACTATACTCTTAGCTATTGGCTTTCTCTCTACCTGGTGGCTACAATTGCTCAAGCGCATAGACTTAGAGATGGCATGTCTGTTAACTTTGCTCATCGTAATAGTTACAGGAAAGGTATTCAGTCCGCAGTATCTCATCTGGGTGATTCCTCTGGCTGCATACGTAGGGCAAGGTCATCGCTGGTGGGTGCTCTTCTGGACGTTGGTTGGACTCTTGACTAGTTGGATTTATCCCTATATCTATCACATGGCACCTCATATTTACCTGGTGCCTTATATTCCGCTATTTTACCCAGTAACATCTGTACGTAACTTTCTACTACTAGGATTTATTTGCTTTGTATTGATCGTGTCAACACGCATGCATATTAAACAGCTTCCGCTTGTTGTCAGACCATCCATTTGCCCATGATGAAGAGCAAGCTAAACGTGGCAAGCAAGGCAGGAAAAACCCATAACAGAGTTTGGTGAAGGAGTGGAAAGCGTACGCCAAGTATGGCTAAAGTAATGAAGGCAGGAAACATTTCAAGTACAAAACGTTGATTTGAGATTAATGCATCATGTTGCCATATACTAGGGCTAATTAGATAATAGAAGAGCATCAGACCTGTCCAGAAGGTATAACTGGCGCGAAGCTGTTGCCTGCCTGCTATCACAAGGGCAATGAATACAAGGGTGGCGCTAAGATCAAGTAGTACATGGACCTCATTAAAAGAACCAAAGGGCTGATTCCAAAAGAGTTCGAAGATATTCTGCCAGATGCCTTGCCAGGGCCAGGAAGTTTGGCGCGACCAGCGTGATTGAACAGTGGCAAAAGCGATTGGATCTCCTGTTAATTCCCAACAATAAAAGCAATAGAGGAGCAGACCGGAAGGGATCAATAGGATAGGTAGAAGCCCTGAGAGAAAACTATGCCATGTTGCAGTCACACTTTCACGGTTGAGCCATAGCTCGTAAACAAACGGTACTATAACGAGAAGTCCTGCTGAGCGGGTCAAGATACTGAAGAAACCTAGTAGGCCAGCTAGCCACCAGCGTTGGTGATGGAGAGCTAGAAATGTCGCTGATGTTAGCAAGATAAAAAGTGATTCATTATAAGCCGTGAAAAAAAAGAACGCAGTGGGGAAAATACATAAGTAGAGCAGTGTTCGGCGGGCAATCTGGTCTCCTCCCATCTCTCTGGCAAGCTGGTAGATAATAAACATTGCTCCTAAAAGCATCACATTGCTCAACAGCATGCCGATGGCAAAATAGCTTCCACTTCCTAAAAGATGGGCAGCGGATGTAATCAGCAGTGGATAAAGAGGAAAGAAAGCCAGATCAAGGGGTGGGTGGTAGCCGGATTGCGCAATGCGGATATATACGGTTGCATCCCAATGGTTCCAAGATGTCAATAGTGAAGTGAAATTGATAGCTGTGTTTGTATGGAGATCATGAGTGAGCAAAATGACACCAAAGTAAGTGACTAGGATCAAAAGAAAACGTGTGGCGAGAAATAGCCAGAAAATGTCCCATTTGGGCAAACATCTCATGATCATATTCCCCCTCCATCCAAAGTCTAGCGGTTCAACAGAAATACGGTTCCTAATGCGGCCTGCATAGTTGGAAGGATTAACATAAGTATGTAGTGAAAACGTGGATATTGCTTGCTAAAATGTGCTAGCGTTATAAAGCTGGGAAACAGCGTAAGAACGAAATATTGATTAGAGAGAAGGCTGCTAGTCTTGTCTATCGACAATGTTTCAAACATAAAGAGTAAGAGACAGCACTGCCAGATGCTATAACTAATGCGTATCTTGTGCCATCCTAGGATAAGCAGACAGGTAAAGCCTAGTGTCATACTGAGATTGAGGAGTATATAGGCTTGAGTGACAGCATCAAGAGACTGAGGATGGGAGCAAAACAGCTCAGAGATTGTCTGCCAGAGATCTTGCCAAGGCCAGATAAGAGAATGTGACCAGGAACCTGATGCCTTGGCAAATGCCAAAGGATCTCCCAATGTCTGCCAACAGTAAATTGCGTAAAGGGTAGTTCCTAGGGGGAGCAGAAGGACAGGTGCGAGAGCACGGATGTGCAGGCCAGAATGTCTTCGTTGTATCCATACTTCATGGACATATGGGATAACCAAGAAAATGCCATCAAGACGAGTAAGTGTTGCCAGCAATCCCACAAAGCCAGCAACCCACCAGATCTGCCGTTGGATAGCGAGAAAGGTTCCAGTAACCAGAAGTAAATAGAACGCTGTATTGTAGGAGATAAAAAAAGCAAACGCTGTTGGGAAAATACAGAGATAGAGCAAAGTTCGTTGGGCTATATCATCTTCTACTGTATCAATTATAAGGTTATAGGTAATCAATAGCACGCCCAGTAGAGAGGCATTACTGATTAATGTCCCAACTAATAAATAACTCCAGTTTCCTAGGAAATGACTGAGACTCGCAATAAGCCATGGAAAGAGTGGGAAGAAGGCAAAATCAACAAATCTGTGATATCCATACTGAGCAATCTGCAGATAACCGGTGACTTCCTCATGCTTCCAACTAGTGAGCAGGGCAAAAATATCAACTGGAGTATTTGAATACTTTGGGGCGTTAAATAAAATGAAGGAAATATAAGTAATAAATATTAATAAAAGTCGTGTATTGATGAAAACCCATAAAATTGCCCGAACAGGCGTATACCTCAAATTGGTTTCCCTTGTCCTATGAGATTAGGTGACGTGCGTGCAGCAATGTAACAGTAGATTGTATTGCCGCCTGAAATAGTATGAATGATATGATATTTCCAAGGGGCAGGAATAGGCATGCCACGTTGTATCAGGTTCATAGGAAAGATAAGGTAATCATACAGGGGAATTTTGGTACCGGGATAGATTGAAATCAGCCGATACCGAGTAGAAAAATTCTTATTATAGTAATACCAAAAAGTATCTTTGGTCCCTATTCCCAAGTACGAAACAGTGACGATCCCAACACTTGCTGAACCATGTGTATGCTCTTCCAGCCATTGCAAAGCATCGCGATAACCAGGATAAGCGACCTGGAGGACGCCGTTCTCTCCGTGAAAGAGTTCGCTGCTATATCCCTCTGCATCAGGGATGCTGATCAGCCCAAGCAAATGTGGACCAGCCAGCATTACGGTCAGTAAAGCGACTGTTGCCACCGCGCGGGGTTGCAATTTTTGCTTCTGAGAGGGAAGTGATATTTGGGCTGGTGCTACCTCTTGGGATTTGCCCTTTGAAGAAGATGATGAGAACAACTGCCCTCGGCGATAGTCTAGGAACTTTGTAAGCCCATAAGCGCCTGCCAAGGCTACAGGGGGAGCTGATGGAAGTGCATAGTGGGTTCCTACAACAATAGTGAGGAGACTGGACATGCCTATTATACCAACGAGCCAAATGAGGAGAAAGGAAAGATTGATAGCATCTGCTATCTCTATATTAGAGGTATGCAAGTGGAAGCGGATTAACTGTACCAGAGCATAGCATGCAAAAACTGCGGCAGGTACAGTAACAAATAGGCTTATCTTGACAAACAGAATAAAGGGTATAGTCCAATGGGGCACGTGCCAGCCTGCTCGTCCAGCAACGAAGGTCAGGTGGCCTCCTACTGCGTGGCTCCACTCAAAGGCAAAGCTATGGATCAGCAGGCGGTAAGGAGAGGGCCAGATGGCAGGATCTGCTATGAGAAAAGTAAGAGGAGCTACAATGATCGCACTGACCCACCAGCCCCAAGGTATCCTTGGGCGTTGCTCAACGGGTAAGCATGGACGAAGCACGAAAAAATAGTAGGCGGTGAAAAGAAACATCGCTGGAACAATCAACACTGCTGTATATTTACTTGCCGCTCCCAAACCTAACAGTGCTGCTGCAACTGGATAGAGCGCTGGCCGTTGAGGAGCATGCCAGAATAAAAGATATGCTAGAGTAATAAAGGTTGTCATTGTCGTATCGAGGTAAGCGAGGGCGCTAAAATAAGCTAGCCAGGGACTGAAGGCAAGGCAGAGGGCCGCAAGCAGAGCAATGACACGTCCTAGAGGAGCCCGCCCTAACCAGTAGATGCCAAGCACAAGCAAGGTTCCCATAAGAATACTCGGTAGGCGTGCTGCTAGCAGCTCTCCTAAGGGATGAGGAAGTTTGCTGTTAAGAAAGACAGACAGACCGATAAGCAGTTTGACCAGCGGGGGAGCTTCGTAAACATAATTCCATCCGCTTGCACCTATCTGAAAGTGTGCTAAAAGTGGGAGATCTATTTTACCTGATCCAATATAGACGGCCTCGTCAGTGACCATGTCAAGTTGAAGTGCGAGAATGATGCGTGGTATCAGTGCTGCAAAGGCTAGTCCCACGAGAATGACAAGATCCACTAACGCAATATGGGACTTCCGACATGTTTTCTCAATTTTTGCAGAAGAAGTTTCTTCATCATTAGTAGTGCTATCAAGCCCAGCGTACATCTTATACCTCGAAAAACAACGGATCAAGTCCCTACAGAATCTGTTTGGCGCAAGATAGAAGGCTTTAACATGGCAAGTTGGATGAAGAGGAGCCAATGTAGTGAAAGGGGTGACCGATGGGGCTTGAACCCACAACCGCTGGAGCCACAATCCAGAGCTCTGCCTATTGAGCTACGGTCACCATAAAAACCTCTTTCTGCGGACCCATCCTAAAACCTGGATGGAGCTGCCGACAAGCAGGATCTCTACGTTGATATATCTCCTTATGGAGAGCTGCTTTCTATCGGAACAGTGAAACCTCTTCAGCTTTCCAATATACGGAGTTCTTGACACACAGGTTGTGTCTCTCAACGCTGCCGTTAGTATAACGGACCTCCAGCAGGTTGTCAAGAGGCAATTTTCGAATTTTCTATTGAGATGTCACGCCTCTTGACGGGACTGCTATAATAGGAGATAAAAAGTGAGACAGTTGAAGGTACGATCACAGAACACGGCTTTAGGAAGTAACTGTCCGGGTCAGCGTCTTCGTTGAAGAAAAGCCTCTAACTCCTCTGGCAACAGAGAGGGGGGAGAGAAATCTCCAGATGTTGAAGTCTGCCAAGAGAGGCCAAGGTAAAAGAAGATCCATCTATCTATCGACTGTACAAGGCATGCAGATGCTAGCCAAGGAGATGCATGTTGGGTATGCCACAAAAACCCTCAGAAGAGCAAACACACAGCAATGAAGCAGATTTGTCGACTCTTCCTGAATTGCCCCCCGGTATTGTTATGCCTGCCCCTAGTAAGACTCCGCGCCGTAGGACATGGTGGCCAGATGCCATTGATGTGATTTTCGAGAAAGACCCTGCATGTAAAAATATTTTCGAAGCCATTCTTTATCCAGGACTTTGGGCTATTTTCTATCATCGTGTTGCTCATGCTCTTTATAAAGCAAATATACCTTTTATACCTCGTCTAATTTCGCAATTTGCTCGTTTCGTGACCGGCGGTATTGAGATCCATCCAGGGGCTAGGATCGGCAAACGCTTTTTCATCGACCATGGTGCTGGTGTGGTAATTGGCGAAACAACAGTAATTGGTAATAACGTGATGCTCTATCACCAGGTTACACTTGGAGCAACTGGCTGGTGGCGTCCCAGCCCTGGGCGCAAGCAGAAGCGTCACCCTACTATCGAAGATGACGTGACTGTCGGCGTGGGAGCTGCTATTTTGGGACCAATTACCATTGGCAAAGGTAGTAGGATTGGTGCTATGGCCCTCGTGCTCGAATCGGTTCCTCCTAACTCAGTAGTTGCCTCTAAACCTGCTGAATTGCTGGTGAAAGGTGGCGAGGCGTTGGAGGAGCATGAGGAATTGACACAGGGTTGGAATGGGACTGATCCCTGGGAAATGGACTACCAAATCTAGTTTCCTATGAGTACTTCTGCTGATTTTTCTTACCTTTTGCTGTTCTTGGTGGTAGGATAGATGATAACGAAAGGCTTTAGCCCGTCCGCAAACCGCAGGGTTTTACGCCTTCTGGTGAGGCGTCGTGGTTTGAACCAGAAACCTGTTAGCCAAGAGTCTCTGTGTCTAGATTTCCAGATTCCAATCTACCATTTGGAAGACGCTCATGTTACAGATTCGCATATGCGAACGTTTCTGATACGAGAAAAGAAAAATTGAAAGGAGATGGATCCTATGGCAAAAGCAACGACGACCATCAGACAGATGGTAAACTATCGGCCTGATGTGCCATCCTCTTTTGCCGACAATCAAGCTCTTTTCAATACAGTTGCTGCTTTCTACTTCGACGTGATCCAGGCCCATGTGGGAGTGCTCGATCTCTTGAATATGGATGCACTCCGAGCATTAGAGCAGCTCACCCATACCACCAAAGAGAACCCCGATCCGATTATGCCTCTCTCCGACATCGCCGAAGACCTTCCTGCCATGTTCCGGCGTGCTGCTATCAATGCCGCTCTTGGGTCGGCTCGCTCGTTCTACGCAAACCTCTCGAAGTGGCGCAAGCGAAAAGAAAAGGCAGGGGCCAAGGGAAAAAAGTTCAAAGAGCGCCCTCCCGTTCCTCCACGGACCTGGAACAAATCAGTGACGCTTTATGCAGGCATGTGGAAGGAGCGAACGGACTCCTCCATTTGCATCAAGGTCTGGACGGGCTCGTGTTGGAGCTGGATACGTGTTTGCATCACTGGCCGCGAAATTCCAGAGGGATATGTGCTCTGTAGTCCCCAGCTCGTACGGAAGGGCAAGCAGTGGTACTTGCACACTCCAGTCGAAAAGAAGATCACAAGCCCAGTCAAAATAGAGAAGCAAATCAAGACGAATGAGCAGACTCGTATTTGCGCAGTCGATTTAAATATCAACGAACAATTAGCTGTGTGTACGATTCGAGATGTTGAAGGTTCGACTCTTGCCACGCTCTTCATTGGAGGTGGACAACGAGTATCCGGCTTTAGGAAGAAATATCTCGGGCGTATCGCACGCAACCGCTCTCAAACTGGCATCATCGAAGCTGGTGTCCAGGACAATGCCGATCTGTGGAAGAAGATCAGGAACGTGGACGAGCATATGGCTCACCTCGTGAGCAGTCGCATTGTCCAGTTTGCGAATCAGCATGGAGCAAGCATTCTCGTCTTTGAGCACCTAGGCAACCTCAAACCAGTAAAGGGCAAGTATAGCCGCAGATCGAATAGCAAACGAGCCTTCTGGATGAAAGGCCGCATTTTCAAGTACGCAAAGTACAAAGCGTATAATGCTGGTATCATCACCAGTCGAGTGAGCCCCAAAAATACCAGTTGTACGTGTGCAAGATGCGGATCTCCCGTTGCACGCTACAATGAGGGAGAAAAGCCCGAGGGCTATCAGATGGGCGCTCCACTGGTGTATTGCGAGACATGCGGAATGAAGGGTAATGCGGACCGGAATGCCAGTTTAAAGATCGGAAACAGGTTATTCGAACGCTTCGGAATCTTCTTCGAGGAAAAGCCTCCAACTCTTCCGGCGACGGAAAGGACCGAGCAATCGGTGGGTATTGCACCTCTCCAAGAACCAAAAGATGAAGGTGTGGGCCATTCATCCCTTCCATCTGGGTATGAGATCTGCAATGAGCACGGCACCGCTCAGGACAGTCACCTAAGAATGGTTGGGCCTGTTCGCGATTTCACCGACCCACTACACCCTCCAATGAGCCGGATCTACGATCCAACTGCTCGGAGAAGCGACTATGTCGGGGAGTCAGAAGCTGCTGGGCTTTAGCCCATGCGGAGTGTCACACAACTAGTTGGGGGTATTTAATTGTTATCAAAACCATCAGGAAATCTCGTTATCGGTCAATCTGGCGGAGCTACTGCGGTAATTAATGCTAGCCTAGTTGGAGCAGTTGAAGCTGCATTGGCGGATCAGCGTGTGGGAGCTATTTATGGGATGCTCCATGGTATCGAGGGACTGCTCAAAGAAGAACTGATTGATCTGCGTCAACAACCAGCAGATATGTGGCAACGACTTCTCCATACCCCATCGGCTGCTTTGGGGTCCTGTCGATATAAGTTACATGACCATGATCTGGAACGTACCATTGAGATCATGAAGCGCTATAATATCCGCTATATGCTCTATATCGGTGGCAATGATTCGGCTGATACGGCTCATCGTCTGGCCAAGGCCGCACAGCAGGTGGGTTATGATCTCTCTATTGTTAGCATACCCAAGACCATTGATAATGACCTACCTTTCACCGATCATTGTCCTGGCTATGGTAGTGCTGCTCGCTTCATTGCCCAGGCTACCCAGGACTCTGCTTTGAACACCATCTCGATTCCCTGGCACTATCCTGTAAAAATCATCGAAACTATGGGACGTGATGCTGGTTGGCTGACTGCCTCCTCCGCTCTTGGGAAGCGCGATGAAAGCGATCCTCCACATATTCTCCTCATTCCTGAGCAACCTTTTATCGCCGACCGTTTCTTGGCCCAAGTTGAAGAGGTCTACAAAAAGCTTGGCTATGTCATTGTTGTGGCTGCAGAGACCATTAGGGATGATCAAGGACAGACGCTTGGCTCAGTGGGACAGGTTGGTGTTGATGCTTTTCAGCATCCCTTACTCAGTGGGGCAGCCCAATATCTAGTTGATCTAGTTAAAAGGGAACTGAAGCTGCGTGCTCGTTTTGATAAGCCTGGAGATTTGCAACGTATGTCCTCTGCGCACATCTCTGTTACCGATCGCAATGAGGCCCATCTCGTTGGGAAAATGGGGGTTTGTGCTTTACTTGATGGTGAAACTGATAAAATGGTGACGCTCGTCCGTCATGATGAGCCTGTCTATCATTGTAGCACGGGATTGGCAGAGCTTGATAAGGTTGCAAATGTACAACGCCTGTTGCCGGATGAATATTTGAACCAGAACAAGACGATGGTCACACCCGCATTCTATCACTATGCTCTGCCTTTAATTGGTGAACCGCTAACACAACATGCCCAACTGAAGAGGACCTGCGTGGGGCAGTGACTTTGCTCCATCATTATGCCTTCTCTGTCAAAATTCTCCAATGGGTTCCGTGCTTCATGTGATATGATAGAATTTAATAGAGGCGGGTACCTCTGGTATGAAACTCTTGAGGCTGAGATAGATTTTGCGCGTGTAGTGGGGTTATTATGGCTGACGTACAACGGAAAATCAAGATGAAGCGAGCTACAGATCTATTTCTGCATGGCGAACGTGTTTATCTGCGTCGCCCAACGATAGATGATGCCGCAAATGTCTTTCGCTGGGAGCGCGATGACGAAGTATGGTTCTATGATCCGCATCGCCCATACTCACACAGTATGGCTGAATTTCTACCAATTTTTAAGCGCAATTATATACACGGTGATGGACACCAATGTTGGCTCATCATCGAAGACGAACAACATGTTCCTATTGGGACAATAACCTATTTTAATGTTGATACTCATCTGCGTCAGGTAGAGATCGGATTGGGGTTGGGTGAGAAAACACGTTGGGGGCAAGGTTATGGTCCCGATGCTATTGCTACGCTAGTGCGCTATTTATTCACGTTTCCGCACATTGAACGCGTCTATGCAGAGACGGCTGTTGCCAATCACCCTGCCCGACGCGCCTTTGCCAAAGCTGGTTTTGCCGAAGTCGGTCAAATTTTTGATCCCCATTGTACTAACCAACCATGGCTATTGCTGGAAATATATAGACATAACGCACGATAATGTTTTGCAAATTTAAGAAAGGAGTTAGGCATTTCTTGCTGTAAATATGGAAGAATATCTACAAGAAATGTCTCTTGAGAATACATATTATGAGTACATCGCATGTAACTGTTGATCCATCTATTTTCAAAGCATATGATGTTCGTGGCGTTTATGGGGAGACCTTGAACGATGATGTGGCCTATCGCATCGGGCGAGCAGCCGCTGAGTATCTTAACGTCTCGGATATTGCTGTTGGCCGTGATATGCGTCTCTCTTCGCCGCAGATTACCGCCGCCCTCCTTCGAGGTATCACCGACCAAGGTGTCAATGCGATTGATCTTGGCCTGACTACCACTGATGGTCTCTATTTTGCTGTTGGCAAGTTTAACTATCCGGCTGGTAT
>CBJMBI010000063.1:0-12609 GCA_966427955.1 uncultured Ktedonobacterales bacterium | reverse complement strand
TTGTGGGTATCTGCTCCTCGCTGAGGTTACTATGACGAGTGGGCAGATCTTTCGCTGGAGTATCATTCTCCTGAATTATAGGTGGAGTTGTGGGTATCTGCTCCTCGCTGAGGTTACTATGACGAGTGGGCAGATCTTTCGCTGGAGTATCATTCTCCTGAATTATAGGTGGAGTTGTGGGTATCTGCTCCTCGCTGAGGTTACTATGACGAGTGAGCAGATTTTTTGCTGGAGCATTATTCACCAGAGTTATAGGCAGAATTGTGGGTATCTGCTCCTCGCTGAGGTTACTATGACGAGTGAGCAGATCTTTTTGATCTCGAGGTATTGCCACCAATATTGGGTTGGTTTGACTCAAGCCACAGTGATTACAGAATTTAGCATTCGCTGGAAGCTCGTTCTCACATCTGGGACAGCGCAACATAAGCCTACCTTTTTCTTCTTTCTTCGCCATTCTAAGGAAAAAAAAATAGCATGTCAACAATATTCTCCCAATACCTAATAGAAGAGGGGGTAAATAAACCTTGACTAATGTGAAAAAATCGCTAAAATCTCTAATAGATTAGAAATTATTTGTAGTTTTCTGAGGTTTGTATGCATATCATCGTCGTCGGCGTTGATCATACGACGGCTTCTATTGGATTGCGTGAGCGACTGGCATGTTCAAATCGCCAGATTCCGCAAATCCTTCAAAAGTCTCAACAGCTAACACAAGGTTGTGTATTACTTTCTACCTGTAATCGGGTAGAATTGTATGCAGTTTGCTCGGATGCAAGCCAGGGATGTGCTGACTTGCTAGGCGTCTTGAGTGAGACGCGTCAGGTTGGTTATGATGAACTGGAAGTCCATTGCTATAGCTTTGTAGATAAGCAAGCTGTTTCTCACCTCTTTGGGGTTGCCTGTGGGCTCTATTCGCTGGTACCGGGTGAGCCGCAAATTCAGGGACAAGTTGCCACCGCTCTAGAGATTGCGCAGGGTGGTGGATATGCTGGTCCTATTCTCTCCGCCCTGTTCCGTGCAGCCCTAGTTACTGGCAAACGTGCGCGTAGTGAGACAGGTATTAGCCGTAATGCTGCTTCTGTAAGTCACGTCGCAGTTAAAAAAGCAAGGAATCTGTTGCCCAATTTTCATGAAGCCAGTGTTTTACTTGTCGGATCGGGTAAGATGAGTGAACTGGCTGCTCGTAATTTATGCGACAACGGTGCTCAACGACTAGTGATTGTCAACCGCACGCAGGCTAATGCCATAGAGTTAGCACAGTCTCTCCAGGCCACTTTGCGTCCCTTCGCTGAATTGCGCGAAGCTTTGGTCGATGCTGATGTCGTCATTAGTTCGACTACAGCTCCCCATACCGTCATTGACACTGAACTGATGCAACTCGTCATGGAGCAGCGCAATGGGCGTCCTTTACTGCTGATAGATATTGCTCTTCCGCGTGATGTTGATCCTGAGGTTGGCTCGTTGCCGGGTGTGCATCTCTATAATTTGGATGATTTGCAGGCTGAGGTAGAGAGAGGTATCTATTTGCGCTTACAGGAAGCAGAGCATGTCCAGGCAATTATTGCCGAAGAGATCAATGCTTTTGAGCACTGGCTCTCGTCGCTGAGTGTAGTTGATACCATTAATAATTTGCGTCAACATGTCGATGTTCTCCGACAGCAAGAGCTTGCCCGTACTTTACGGCAGCTTACACCAACACTTTCTGAGCATGATGTCGCTGCAGTCCAGGAACTCACTACACGATTGATTAATAAGGTATTGCACATACCTATGTTGCGCTTAAAAGATGCTGCAGCAGCTGGCCAGGGATATATCTATGCTGAAGCAATGCGCTATTTATTTGATTTAGAAGAGAAATCACATGCACATTACCATAGGAACACGAGCCAGCAAGCTGGCTATGATACAGACTCAGTCAGTAGTTCAGCGGTTGCGTCAGCAGTGGACTAATCTTGAGATCACAGTTGAGCAAATTCATACCAAGGGAGACCGTGTTACGGATGTGCCCCTGACACACATTGGGGGCGATGGGGTTTTTGTCACAGAGATAGAACATGCTCTGCGCGAACGGCGTATCGATCTGGCGGTCCATAGCTTGAAGGATTTGCCCACGGCACAACCAGAGGGACTTCGTATCATTGTCTCTGGTCCACGTGAAGATGTCCGTGACGTCTTAATTTCACGTATGCAATTTCCTATAGCCATAGAATACTTACATGCAACAAAAGAAATAGTCCGCATTGGTACCTGTAGTTTACGCCGAACTGCTCAGCTTCATGCTCTCTGTCCCAATTTATCCATTGTGCCTTTGCGTGGCAATATAGATACCCGACTGCGCAAACTAGATACAGGGGATTATGATGGGATTATCTTGGCATCTGCTGGATTACACAGAATGGGTTTACAGGAAAAGCTTTCTGGACGTTTAACCTATTTTCCTATTGATCTAATGATGCCGGCGCCTGGGCAGGGTGCACTTGCATTAGAATGTCGTGATGAGCCAGAACTTCTTGCCTTGCTTGCCCCCCTCCAAGATCTAACTGTTCAAGCTGCTACCACAGCTGAACGCATGTTTATGCGTCGTCTTGGTGCAGGTTGCTACTTGCCCATTGGTGCTTACGGTGAGATCTCCAAAGGAGTATTGACACTGCATGGCCTTGTTATTAGCCTAGATGGGCAGCAACGTATACGCGTGCAAAAGAGCATATTTTGGACATCTGCTTCATCACTTGACGATGCAGAACATCTAGGAGTGCAATTGGCAGAGCAAGCTCTTCAGCAGGGTGCTGATGAGATCATTCGCGTGTCAATTCCAGTACAGGAGCAGATGCATGTCTAAGCCAACTCTTAGACCACTTGACGGCAAGCGTATTCTAGTAACACGGACGCGTGAGCAGGCTAGCACACTCAGTGAGCGCCTACGCACTCTGGGAGCTATTCCAGTGGAATTTCCAACGATTCGCATTGTGCCACCTGAGGACTGGACCGCCCTTGACACAGCTTTGCATCGGCTATTTCTCAACGATGGTTCAGCATATGACTGGTTGGTGCTAACCAGTGCCAACGGTGTCAGGATCTACTGTGAGCGTCTGCGTACCCTTGGCTACGAAATATCTGATCTGCAAACGAAACAACATGTGCGTGTTGCTACGATTGGTCCAGCCACTGCTACTGCTCTTGCACATTATGGTGTCACCGCTGACCTTGTGCCAGACGAATATATTGCAGAGAGCATGGCAGCGGCATTAGTTGCAGACGCTTACCAGCGTGGATCATCAATCACAGGACAGCGCATTTTACTGGCACGAGCATCAGAAGCGCGTAAAGTGCTCGTTTCAGTGTTACAACAGGCTGGAGCGCTAGTGGATGAGGTTCCTATCTACAACACCCTTCCTGTCCCACACGATGATAGCCGTGGGCGTGAAGTTATAAACTTGCTACTCAACCGCCAGCTAGCTATTCTAACCTTTACCAGTTCGTCTACCGTTCGTAGTTTCGTTGCATGGCTTAGGAGCTGTGAAGAAGACACGGCAGCAACACTTGTCAATCTCGTAAAGGAGCATGCACGACTTGCCAGCATTGGACCAATCACGTCACAGACCGCTCGTGAGCTTGGTCTGCACGTAGATATTGAGGCCAAAGAATTTACTATTGACGGTCTCATAGACGCTATTATTCAACATGAGGAAAAAGTACATGCCAAATGAAGTAACAGCATCACAAACAATTGCAACCCAATATGACGTGGAACAACCCCAGAGCGAACAGAAACCTGCTGAATCCAAACCAAAGCAGCCTCGCCAACTTGTACGCTTCACATTCTATAAATTGGACCAGCAATGGCAATTACAGTCCGCAGAAACTCGTGAGCAGGGTAAACAGGAACTATTGAGTATCTTCCATGCTTGTGAAGAGCACTCACTGATCCGCAGTTTCGGCCTTTATGGTGTACGTAGTAACTGTGACTTTATGCTTTGGCAAGCCACCTATCAGATAGAAGACTTACAATCCTTGAGCAGTCAGATTCGCCGTAGCTTGATGGGACCATATTTGAGTGAAACCCAATCCATGCTTGCAATGACTAAGCGCTCAATCTATGTTGGAAAGAATGCACGTGGTACCCATGATCCACGTCTAGTGATTGCACCTAGTGACAAGAAGTATCTCTTTGTCTACCCCTTCGTGAAGACTCGTCCGTGGTATGCTCTACCAATGGAAGATCGCAAGCGCATGATGCAGGAGCATATTCGTGTTGGTCTCAAATATCCCAGCGTCTTGCTCAACACCACCTACTCGTACGGTATCGACGATCAGGAATTCGTCGTCGCCTTTGAAACAGACAGTATTGAGGATTTTCTAGATCTTGTCCAAGAATTACGTGAAACCGAGGCAAGCCAGTACACATTGCGAGATACCCCTATGTATAGTTGTATAGCGCAACCGCTAGATGCAATCCTAGAGGCAATTGGTGCGTAATGACAAACCAACCAAGTGATCTCACGCTAGATCGTTCTCATTCCCTTTATGAAGAAGCACAAACCTTGCTCCCAGGTGGCGTCAACAGCCCTGTACGTGCCTTCCGTGGTGTCGGAGGTAGTCCGGTCTTTATAAGTCACGCTAGTGGCCCCTATCTGTATGACGTCGATGGTAATCGCTATCTCGACTATATCCAGTCATGGGGACCAATGATTCTGGGCCATTGCTATCCATCAGTAGTTGAGGCCGTAGTCGAGGCCAGTAAGCATGGTTTCAGTTTTGGCGCTCCAACGCAGGCCGAAAGCGAACTTGCCAAGCTGATAATAGCATCTGTCCCTTCGGTGGAGATGGTCCGTCTTGTAAATTCTGGTACCGAGGCAACAATGAGCGCCTTGCGTCTAGCGCGTGCCTACACTGGACGCAACAAAATCATCAAGTTCAGCGGAGGCTACCACGGCCATGCTGATATGCTACTAGTCCAAGCAGGCTCCGGCGTAGCAACAATGGGCCTTCCGGACAGTCCAGGCATACCTTGCCAAGCAACCGAGCATACACTGACAGCAAGCTATAACGATAGTAATGCAGTTGAGCAACTGTTTCGTACCTATCCAAATGAGATTGCTGCAGTCATTGTTGAACCCGTCGCCGCTAATATGGGTGTGGTTCTACCCGAGCCAGGCTTCTTAGAAAAGCTGCAGGAACTAACCCAACAGAATGGGGCAGTTCTGATCTTTGATGAAGTGATCACGGGATTCCGTGTGGCTCTGGGAGGCATGCAAGAGCGAGTGGGTATTACCCCAGACCTGACATGCTTCGGCAAAATCATTGGTGGTGGTTTGCCTGTCGGTGCCTATGGTGGTCGGCGCGACATTATGCAACACGTTGCTCCTATTGGGAAGATGTATCAAGCGGGTACTCTATCAGGAAACCCTCTGGCAATGGCTGCTGGTATTGCTACACTGACAGAGCTACGCAAGCCTGGTCAGTACGAGATAATTGAACATAAGACCCAAATTCTTGGTGAAGGTTTGCAAAAAGTCATTCATGATAGCAACATTGCTGCCCAAGTCCAATACATTGGGGGACTATTATGCCTGTTCTTTACTGAGAAACCCGCTAAGGACTATGCTAGTGCCAAGCTATCCGATACAGCTCGCTTTGCTCGATACTTCTGGGGCATGTTGGCACGTGGCATTTATTTACCACCATCACAGTTTGAGGCATGGTTCATCTCGCTTGCTCTCGAAGATACCATGATCGAGGAGACGATACAAGCCACTGCTACCGTCTTGGAACAAGAAAAGAGAGGTAGAATCTAATGAGCAACTTCCCCACTGTACGTTTACGGCGTATGCGCCAAAACGAAAGACTCCGTGGACTTGTGCGCGAGACCCAGCTACACATCAATCAACTCATCTATCCACTATTTATCGCCGAAGGTATCAACCAGCCCCGTGAAATCGCAGCAATGCCTGGAATCATGCAGTGGCCCCTAGAGGACCTTGGACGTGAGGTGGAACGCATCGCAAAGTTAGGCATCACTGCAGTCTTACTCTTTGGTATTCCCAACGAGAAAGACGAGGTTGGCTCACAAGCCTATGCCCAAGAGGGGATTATCCAGCAGGCTATCCGGCGCATCAAAGCTGAGGTACCTGAGATGCTGGTTGTCACTGACGTCTGCCTTTGTGAGTATACCAGCCATGGACATTGTGGCATAATCTCCGATGGTAATGTACAAAATGATGCATCGCTAGAACTCCTCTCACGCATGGCTCTCTCCCACGCAGAGGCAGGAGCAGACATTGTAGCTCCCTCAGATATGATGGATGGGCGGGTTGGCTCTATTCGACACACACTAGACGAACATGGCTTTAGTCAACTTCCCATCATGTCTTATGCGGCCAAATTTGCCTCTGGCTTCTATGGGCCATTCCGCGAGGCAGCCGGTTCAAGTCCACAATTTGGAGATCGTCGCTCTTACCAGATGGACCCAGCTAATGGGCGTGAAGCATTGCGCGAGATAGATCAAGATATTGCGGAAGGAGCCGATATCGTAATGGTGAAGCCTGCCTTTGCATATATGGATATCATTCGTCAGGTACGCGATCACTGCAACCTTCCTATTGCAGCCTATAGCGTCAGTGGAGAGTACTCTATGATCAAGGCGGCAGCTCAAAAAGGCTGGATCGATGAGAAGCGCGTTGCTCTAGAAATACTGACCGGCATCAAGCGTGCAGGAGCCAATATCATTATTACCTACTTTGCTCCAGACATTGCTCAATGGCTACGCGAGTAGATCCCTCCTATAATAGGAAATAGTTCGGCAACTCATATACATAAAGGTACAGATATAGTACAATACTAACAGAAAGAGACGTGGTCTTCTAAGATGGACATGCAGAGCGATCTGGCTAGACGCCGTAGCTAGATCGCTCAACGCTTTCAGGTGAACTTTGGAAGTCGAAGTAAAATACCAACAGAGACCTGTTACCCCAAAGAAGACTTATACGTTCTTATTTCTCATAGATAAACAGTTTTTGAAAAAGGCTTAGGCGTTCTTTTTTTGGCGCCAAGTACTAAGCAATTTTTAAACATCTTAATATTGTTCTAAGCAAAGGAACAAAGGGTCTTTTCAGAAGGTCTTTACTCTGCTTTAAGTAAGACGGAGCGCGCTTGTGGAAGTCAGCTTCAGGGCTATGCTCCAATCCGTGGCGTTATGCCGTCTTACTTAGTAAGGAATCTTTGGTGGTTTCTCTTAAATAAAGCTCCTTTGATGTATCCAAGGGGGCTTTAGGAGTTTTTAAATGTTGTAGTACAAAATGTTTTGAAGAGAGAAGTGGAACACAATGGTTGGGATTAACGAACTTAATCGGACTTATCAGCCGATCAATTCGTACGGCATCATCGGCGATTGTCATTCGGTAGTTTTGATAGCACCGGACGGGTCTGTAGACTGGGGATGTCTACCAGACTTTGATAGCCCTGCCATCTTCTGTCGTTTACTGGATGCGAAACGCGGCGGTTACTTCCAAATCGGGCCAAGCGATGACGCAATACCCGGATCTCAATGCTATATGCGTGGAAGTAATGTCCTGCAAACGTCCTTTACCAGTATCACAGGGAGAATTGTACTGACTGACTTTATGCCTGTAAAGACATTAAGTGCTTGGCCATACAGAGGAATGGATAATAATACATGGATACACAAGGATGGCTCTTGCCATTGCCTAGTACGTCTTGTTGAATGCACACGCGGTGAAATGTCAGTCACCATGAAACTCAAGGTAAGTCCAAATTATGCAGGCACGCACAGCGAAGTATCCCTGATACCCAATAAGCTGGGGGCTGTCGTATCAGGTGGAGAGCAACATGCTGCACTAGCAATTATTGGCGCTGATTTACTCCCATCATTTGCAGTTGATGTGACACAAGAACGTGAGGAATGGCACCCAACCATTGAGGCACAATTCACACTCCACCAGGGAGAGCGCTTGTTCTTTGTTGTTGGAATGGGCCGTACAGCTCAAGCGGCTTGTCATCTTGTCGAAGAACTGCATCAACATGATTTTGATGCAGAGTTAGCACATACACTCCACTGTTGGCGAGAATGGATCACTGGTTGCACCTATCGAGAAGGGCCCTATGTAGAATGGGTAGAGCGCAGTGCTCTCACTCTCAAATTGATGACCTATGCTCCAACTGGTGGCATTGTAGCTGCTCCAACCACCTCTCTACCTGAAGGTCTGGGCGGTGTACGCAATTGGGACTATCGTTTCACCTGGTTGCGTGATGCAACTTTTACTCTCTACGCATTAAATGTACTAGGTTTCACCGAAGAAGCGCGTGCCTTTACCTACTGGTTACGTGGTCTCTCGCTTGCTGATGGTGAAGAACTCCAAATTATGTATGGCATTCGAGGCGAGCGTGACCTGACAGAGCACGAGTTATCCCACCTGAGTGGCTACTATGACTCTGCTCCTGTACGTATTGGCAATGGTGCCGCAGAGCAAAAGCAATTGGATGTGTTCGGAGAGGTGTTAGATTGTATTCATCTCTACCGTCGCCAGGGTGGTTTTGAAAGATATGGTGAAACCCTAGAGGGTCCACTTTGGGAAATGATGCGATCACTGGTTGATCACGTATGCCTCCACTGGCATGAGCCTGACTTTGGGATCTGGGAAGTCCGTGGCGGCCCTCGTCAGTTTGTCTATTCGAAAGTGATGTGTTGGGTGGCTCTGGACCGTGGAGTTCGCCTTGCTGAACAGTTGAAGCTTGAGGCCGATCTCCCTCGCTGGAAAGTTGTACGTGACCAGATCCGAGCTGATATCCTGGTACATGGCTATAATACGACAATTGGAGCATTCACACAGTCATATGACGACACAGCTCTAGATGCAGCCAATCTCTTGTTGCCTCTAGTTGGGTTTATTCCACCTGATGATCCACGTATGCGTTCAACGGTAGACCGCATCATCGAAAAGTTAACTGACGAGCATGGCTTTGTCTATCGCTATCACGCGGATGATGGGCTTGAAGGCGGCGAGGGCACATTTACGATGTGTACGTTCTGGCTAGTCGATAATCTAGCGATGCAGGGACGCATTGACGAGGCCCGCTCGCTCTTCGAACGTCTGCTCAAGCATGGCGGTCGCCTAAAACTCTTCTCGGAAGAGGTTGATGCGAAAACAGGGATGGCCTTGGGGAATTATCCACAAGCATTTACTCACATTGCCCTGATCAATAGTGCTTCCAACTTGCGTAAGGCTGAGATTCGTATGGCTGAGCGTCACACCGATCCTGTCATTGCAGCGATTCGATTGCGTAAAAAATAACCGCCAATCTACAAAAAGAAAGGTCGAGGGCTTCGGTGATTACAAGGCCTTCGACCTTTTGAAAACTCTAGCCTTGCTAGTACGTCCTCCAATGCATGAGGAATTTGTGGGCTCTGTTTAGCTCATTTACCGATTTAGGAGACTTTGAGCCTGCTCCAATATCTCAATGGCTAATTCAGTCACATTTGTACGTAGAGATGCAGCAGGCTTCTGGCTCGCGCTTTCATATGCTGAGGCTAGATGGAGGGCAATATCAAATGCCTTTGCCCATATCTCTGGGGCTATTTCTCGGCTTCCCCCCGTTTGTGTCTGCGTAGAGACCCTGATAAATCTAGCAACAATTGCTGCCATTCGTTCTCTCTGTTCTTCTGTTAGCCACCCAAAGGCTCTTTGTTCAGACAATTCTCTGTCCTTCCTTAAAAAAAACTACTCTGCTCTGCTTAAACAGCTTGCAGATTTCCATACTTCCTCTCCACCATGGAGATACATCATGCTTAGCCTGAATTGCATGTGCACATCTATGCATATGGTAGAGCTAGTATAGAACAAACAATTCCATGTGATCAATAGCCAAGAAATCCCCTAGGAGCTTCTGGAAAAACAGCTCGGAGAGAGGACAGGTTTTTATGGTACAATAATGTTGAAACGCGGCTTCAAAAGCATGCAAAAAGTAATTATTCGTAAGGAAAGTGGTATTGTGCTACCTATTTGTTATCCCACTGCTAGTCTTAAACCACACCGAGAAGAAAGCTTGCTTAGTGGGCATCTCTGGATTTTTTCCGGTGCATTACAACAGCCCCCTCACTGGATAGAGACAGGAGGCCTTGTTGACGTCAAATCGGCCAAGGGCCAGTTTGTCGCTCGTGGTTACTATAACCCCAACACTGATATTGCCATTCGTATCCTGACATATAATCATGAAGAGGTAATTGATGCAACATTTCTTCAACAGCGGATTCGTAGTGCCCTAGAATTACGCCAAGTATTTGATCCTGCCCTAACCAATACATATCGTCTGATACATTCTGAAGGAGATGGTTTGCCTGGTCTCGTGGTGGATCGATACGCAGATGTCCTTGTTATGCAGATACACACTGCAGGCATGGACAAACTTCGCCTTGCGATCATCAATGCGCTAATGCAAGAAACAGGAGCACAGGGTCTACTCTTGCGTAACGATAGCCAATCGCGTCGCCGTGAAGGACTAGAGATTGAAGAGCCTGTTGTCGGTGCTGGAGAGGTTCCATCGCAAGTAATTGTACGTGAAAATGGTGTTCAATTCTTTGTTGATTGCTGGCAAGGACAGAAGACAGGCATGTTTCTTGACCAACGAGACAAGCGCGAAGCCTTGCGCAAATACGCTCGTGGGAAACGTGTACTCAACTGCTTTAGCTACACTGGTGGTTTCTCTGTCTATGCTGCACTGACCAGTAAAGCAACTCATGTTACTAGCGTTGATATCTCAGCCCCTGCAATTGAAGCTGCACGCCAACATTTTGCCCTCAACGGCCTCGAAGCAGATCGACATACTTTTGTCACAGGAGATGTTTTCGACTACCTAGAGCAAGCACGGACCAATGGCGAACAATTTGATGTTGTTGTGCTTGACCCTCCAGCCTTTGCAAAAACACAGAGTGCACGTTCACAGGCACTCAAAGCATATCGCCGTCTAAACACGCTAGGTATGCATGTACTGCGTCCCGGAGGCATTCTGCTCTCTTGTTCCTGCTCAGGTGTTATTGGCATGGATGACCTGCTGGGGATGCTTTCACAGAGTGCTCAGCGTCTCCGCCGTACAGTGCATTTGTTAGAGTCATATACGCATGGTGTTGACCACCCGGTCCATTTAGCGATGCCGGAAACCGTGTATCTGAAAAGCGTCTTTTGCCGCGTTACCTAATCCTTTTTATATTAAGGGTAAAAAGATTATGGCATGTATACCTTTATTCATTGGTATACATGCCAATTTTTGGCAAAAAACGGAGACTAAACGTGAGAGGCTTCCAATGCCTTTTCGAGATTTTTGAAGAAACTAGCAAGTGAGTTCTTAAGGATTGGCCGACCAATTGGATTATCTGCAACAGCAACCAAGCCTTCTAATTGGGCATCTGCATCATAGGTAAGCAATGCACCATCAGCTTCATCAACAAGACTAATCTTGCTGACGGCGTTG
Organism: uncultured Ktedonobacterales bacterium; assembly: GCA_966427955.1. Taxonomy (GTDB): domain Bacteria; phylum Chloroflexota; class Ktedonobacteria; order Ktedonobacterales; family Ktedonobacteraceae; genus DASYAN01. The sequence goes on along the minus strand of CBJMBI010000063.1, from coordinate 1,128 downwards.
ACCGACCCACCCCTGCCTTTGCGCAGAACCTGCAACTCGAGGGAGCTGGGTTCTTGTTTGTTGACAATATCGAGAGTTACTTGGAATGGTCCATGCAAGCCAGGCAATGGGGTTGTAATCTCAACCGTGAGCTGGTTGGGCGAGGCATAGGCAACGGAGTTGCAGCCTGGAATAGAAGACTTCAAGACTGATGGGTTGAGAATAGCCTGAAATACTTGTGCACTGGATGCTTTAAACTTATGTGTACCGTTGATCTTCATTTAGAAAATCCTTCCTTCATAGAAAACCTGTCTGGATCCCCCTCAGTACGCACGTGCGGGTAGGAACTTGAGAGAACATAGCCCAGACCTTGCGGTCCTGGCTGAGTCTGGTCAGGAGGGCTTATAGCGCCCCTTTCGGGTCACGTTGTAATTGGCGTGGGGTTCCTGACATCTATCTTGGCTGATATGGCCAGACTGAAGGCCATGCGTTATGGAAGATGCTATCAGATAAGCCCAGGTATGTCAAGTCAAGAAAAATTGCAATATTGCAATTTGCATTCCATACATATATAATTATGCATTAATATACTAAATAGATTAACTTAATGATATGATATAGATATACTATCCTAGCTGATTCTTTTAAAATTTGTGCTATAATGATTTTACGTGTTTCAAAATGAACTTTACTGCTAAATTAATTGATATGGTGGGTGATGTGATGATTTGGAATGAAGAACGTAATGCACAAACACAACGCAATTGGTTTTCTCGCTTAGCTCGGGGGGCGAGGTCATTTCTCCCTGGACCTAGTGCCACAAGGAGTTCCTCAAACTCTCTTCCGTCTGCTTTGCCGGAAGAGGAGACTAGACAACTGTCTGGTCCCGACGAAACCCTTGTAGCATTTCCCGTCCAGTCAGAGAATAGCCAAGATATTCTTTCTCCTCATGGTAACAGGGAATCTGGTTTTAAGGATGCATGCCCAATACCGTTCCCTGGGCTGCAAGGATCTTTCACAGAACAGAGCAAGCAACGCCTAGCAGGCCACACTACAAAGGTCCGTTTAGAAGCTCCTACTGCTCTAGATCAACCAAGCCCTATGACCCAGCAGATGATATCGGAAACACCTAGAGAGATACTCGATGTT
>CBJMBI010000062.1:0-12648 GCA_966427955.1 uncultured Ktedonobacterales bacterium | reverse complement strand
AATGAATACTTAGAGGATTTTGGCGATGTGAGTCTTTTCTTTGACCCTAAGGTTAAAGAAATCTCGCATGTAATAGGAGGCGATTCCCTTCGGCTTGTGAACATAGGCATGGGCGAGCATTCCCCTGATTCAATGCGAATAGATGCGAGTCCAGAGCCTCTAGAGAAGCCAACTTACAAGATTCTTCCAGTATACAGAGAGGAGCAACATGTCTATGGTTCAATGCAACTCGTCACATGGGATCCACGTAAGCATGGTGGGGACCTGAGTAAGAATTTTCCTTTTCAATATTATGAAGTACAGATGCATCGAATATTGGTACCTCGAATACTCGGCCAAAACGAACCTCTAGGACCCCAAAATACTACCAGGGCTATCATTGGGGACCCTGTGAAGCTTGGTAAAGAGATGACACTGAAAGTCAAAAGAGCATTGCATAAATATGGTATCCCATGTTATGTGGGGAAAAATGACAAGCACGCGCAGGACTTACGACAGAAGTATGAGTGGATCAGGGAGGAATTTGAACCTCTGCCATCAGATATCACTAGAAGGAGCCGCTCTCGGTAGTGCTTTATCCCTATCCATGAGATCTGTATGGGACTTTCTGCGCCGCTTTCGTTAAAAAGAGGGGACATAGCAACCAGAAGTGGAGAAGATCTACTGGTTGCTTGTTTTTGAAAACGAGAGTAGAAATCTATCTAAATTTAATGAGATTACTGTAGGATACGTGTCAACCCACGAAAAGGGTTCTTCTCGCGCCTTTTCATCGCATTGACCTCTATCTGTGAAGCCGCCTGAATCTCTTGCCAAAGTCCTGTCACATGTCGCTCAGTCGTGCGGATATTGCCAATTGCTACACGCAGAGTAAATTTTCCATGCACACGCGTATGGGAAAGAAAATAGTGCCCTGTCGCATTGATGCGGTTGAGAATCTTTTCATTTAATGTATCCAAGACCTCTTCATTATCAATGCCAACTGGATGAGACCGAAAACAAACAACACTCAAAGGGACTGGAGCCATACGCTCAAAACCTGGTGTTGCATCGATCCACTCCGCCAGACGAGAAGCTAATTGACAATGTTGTTGAATAAGTGCAGCTAACCCTTGTTGCCCAAAATAGCGTAGTACCATCCACAATTTCAAAGCTGGAAAGCGATGCGGCAGTGAAAAGTCATAATCCATCAGATTTTGTACGCTGCTGTTCTGACTTTGTGGATTGGCGAGATAATCAGGAGTGAGACTAAGGGCGGCTTTAAGGAGTTCTGGTCGTCGAGTAAAGAAGACACTACAACCAAATGATGTGAAGAGCCACTTATGAGGATTCATCGTCAGTGAATCAGCTCGCTCACAGCCATCAAGTATCCAGCGTTTACTGGGAACAATTGCTGCTGCTCCACCATAAGCAGCATCAACATGAAGCCAGAGACCATAATGTTCACAGACGTCTGCAATCATGGCAACTGGATCAATGCTAGTAGTCGAAGTTGTACCCACAGTGGCCACGACAGCAAAAGGCAGCCAGCCAGCGCGTCGGTCTTCTTCGATGGCCTGGATCAGTTCACCAACATTCATACGGAAAGCATTATCTGTACCAATCTTACGTACTCCCTCTAAGCCCAGTCCCAGTACAATGGCCGCTTTATCAACCGAAGTATGCGCCTCTTGTGAGGTATAGACACGTAAACGAGGAACCTCCTTGCGTCCAGCCATCCCTAAACGGCTAATCTGTAGGCCTCCCAATGCCTCACGAGCAGCCACGAGAGCGTGGAGAACTGCTGAGTTATGATGAAGCATACCAAATAGAGAATCTGGGAGCCCCAACATCTGACGGAGCCATGACAGCGTCACTTGTTCAAGCTCTGTAGCAGCAGGAGAAGTATGCCAGAGCATTCGTGTTACATTGAAGGTTGCATCAAACATCTCAGCCAGAAGACTAGGGCCGGAATTGCTCAACCCAAAATATCCCATGAAATTGCCTGTATTCCAGTGCGTAATGCCAGGAAGTACCACGCGATGCAGATCCGCCAAAATAGCATCCATCGTTTCAGAGCATTGTGGGGCCTTACTGGGTATGCGACGTAGAAGATCGCCTGGTCTGGCTCTTGAAAGAATTGGATAATCTCCTACACCATCCAAATATCCTACCATCCAATCCACAATCTGGTGTCCATAATGACGCAATGCTTCAGTATCCATGTCCTCCGGAGCTTTCTCTTTCAATCGCGCCTGAAGTCCATCTACCTTTTTCACTTGTCTTTGGTTGTAACTTTGTCGAAGGGAGCAAAGTTCTTTCAGTCGTATCCGAGCCTCATTCTCCCTTTCCACATCTGCTAGTACGGATACAAAGTCTTTCACCTTTCCAATCCTTTCTTTCAATCGCAATTGGGCATTATCTGGTAGTTGATTGTAAATCATTCAAAATATATCGTCAATGTACTATATATAAATTCATTAATTTAGATAGCATAATAATATGTATACACAAGATTAAAAAATAGATCGTATTGTTTTTTATAGTGAATAGCAAAATGTTACTAAATTTATCAACAAAATGATTGTAATTAGAGTAATTTAATGATACTATTGTATTCATATTATAAAGTTGTATATTTTTATACAAGGTGTGTTGCTCTGTCTAGATCAAGCTATCTAAGAGGAGGAGATGAGAAGACAGAGCAATTGAAACATTGAAATAGGGGAAAGACGTGAAAGTTTCTGAGCAGCGTCCCACATTATCCTGCGAAATAGCTCAAGAAGCATTACTCTCAGAAAGACTCGTACCAAAGGTGATGCCATGCATACTAGACACGTGGGATATGACGGCTACCTTTGTCGTCTCTATCTATTTGGCTTCTTGTGCCACTACTGCCGCCACTGTAGGTCCTGCCGCCTTTACTTATTTATTGTTTGCTGCAATTGCTTTTTTTGTACCCTGTCTGATTGCCACTGCGCAGTTGGGCAGTTTATTTCCTTATGAGGGTGCACTTTACAATTGGACGCATCGTCTGATTGGGGGCTACTGGAGCTTCTTCTCAGGTTTTTGTGCTTGGTTCCCTTGCGTACTAATTGCGAGCAGTTTGGCAGATCTCTTTGTCAGCTATGTCCAAGTGTTATTTCAGGTTGGATTGACACAGCCTTGGCAGCAAGGGCTAGTGATTTGTCTTATTCTCCTCGTTGGAGGTTTTGTATCAACTTGGCGTTTTCGCGTTGTTCAGGATCTTATCAATGTCTTAGTAGGGTTAATGTTGGTAGGTACAGTACTCATTGGATTATCAGGGCTGATCTGGCTAGTTGAAGGGCATCGCTGTGCGACTGACTTTGCGAACTGGCCTGCATGGAACATTAGGCCAGAGAACTTTGCGATGTTTGGGCTTCTTGCCTTTGCGTTCATTGGTACAGAGGGACCATTAAATCTGGCAGGCGAGATGACTGGACGTCATGTGATCAAGCGCCATCTTCTCTGGGGAGGTATCCTCATCCTGATCATCTACTTTCTTGATACCTTTGCCGTTCTGGTGGTACAGGGGTCATCTGCAGCCAGCAATCCTCTGGCGATGGTCAATATTGTAGAGACAGTGTTCGGAAAAATTCCTGCATACATTACTGCTCTATGCTTGATGGGTTCTTTCTTTGCCACGATCCTTGTCTATACCTATATCTATGCTCGTCTTTTGATGGTGGCTGGTATTGACCGTCGTTTGCCGCATGCCGTCTGTAAGCTGAATAAGCACTCTGTACCAGCGAACGCAATCATTTTTCAAACTGCTCTGGCAGTAGGCTTTACCATCCTTGCCTTTATTATTGCTCCATTAGCAGCGTTAAATGGGAATGCTGCCAATTTTGCTAGCGAGATTTATAATATCAGTCAAGCGGCAGCGGCATTAGTCTGGACTATTTCGGCTGCATTTCTCTTTATTGATCTGATAGCTTGCTATTTTCGTCATCGGCAAGATCTTTGGCGGCACCGCATTCTCCCCCTGCCTATTTTGTGGATTTGTATTGTCTCAGGGCTAGCGAGTTGTGTTTTGACTATCATTGATACTTTGTTCTTTTCCTGGACACCGCTTATTCCCAATACGCGCTGGTGGTATCTTGTGGGCGGTCTGACGCTCATTTTCCTGATTATCTCTGCTTTTAGCAGTATGCTTGCTCGCAGTGAAGCTGCCTGGGAAGAGATGCGCTCTGCCTTGGGTGATATGCGGGAGGGGTCATTTTAGCCGCTTTACCAACAGGTCATTTTTGTGCCGTAAGCATGAAGAGTGCCAATGAGAAACACACACCAAAGGCTAAATGCAATAAAGATGTTTGTTTTATCCCCACGATAAATGCTTTACGCTCACTGGCTGTTAGGATAGAACGTATGTTGAGAAAGGCAAGTGGAAATGTTAGCCAGACAGCCAGTGTTACTAGTGGCAAGAGCCCTCCAATTGCAAAAATGGTTACTGCTACATAACTGCCAATGACTAAAGTCGCATGATAGAACTGCCCAAATTTTAGCCCAAACCGTACTGGCAAGGTCTTCTTGTTGACAGCCAGATCATCCTGATAGTCACGCACATTATTCATATTAAGAATGGCAGTCACCAGAAAACCCACAGGTACACTGGCTGCGAAAGCGGACCACGACCAATGTGGGATCTGTACATAGTATGAGCCCCATGTCATTAAAAAGCCCATTGCGATGTAGACGAGAATGTCACCAAGGCCACGGCTTGCAAATTTGAATGGCTTGGCACTATAGAAGTATGCAATGAGCATACCTGCAAGCCCAAAAAGGATAATTACAGGTCCTAGCAAGCAAATGAGTACGATTCCCAGCAGTGTTGCTATACTGAAACTGATAATGCCGCCACTAAGTACCTGATTGGCAGTCATCTCGTTGCGGAAGATCACGGTCATTGCTCCTAGCGATCCTGCATGGTCTAACCCATAACGGTAATCAAAATATTCATTGAAGTAGTTTGTGCCGATTTGCAGGAAGAGGCAGGAGAAAAATGTGGCTAGGAAGGTCACTAGATGAAATGTACCTTCGTAGGTAGCTATAGCTGTCCCAACGAGAAGTGGACTGACGGTTGCAGTCAATGTCATGGGACGACTTGTCTTTATCCAGATTTTCCAGGGAACAGGACGTATAGCCTGTCCCGAGACCTTGTCAGAATTTTTCATCAGTCTCTTCTCTCGTATGTGTGAAGTCTAAAAGTCTTTGGTAGTCCGTGTCGATACTTACTATAGTAAGACCTTAGCTGCCATCTGTCAAAAGCAGAGTCTACACAGGATGGGGCCAATGAAAGGTAATCTGTTCTATCTCTTGAGACACTTTTGGCCTATGGAGCAAGCAAGCTTCAAGTATCCATAGGGTAGCCGAATAACGTGTCTAATTCGAGGGGAGGCTAGCGTTCGGTTTCAGGTAATATATGAGTAGTTGTCTTTGGAGTTCAGATAGAAAGGGAAAACTGTATGGCAGATATCAAGATTGCAAGTCGTAGGCCGCAAGATGTTCAAGAGCAATACTTCCGTGCAACAGATCAGATACCTCCTGAGGTATGGTATTGGGCGGCACTGAGTTCTATCATCGGTTCTGCGATACTTTTTGTTATGGGAAGACGCGACTGGAGTGTCTTTGTAGGTCAATGGCCGGCTGCGTTTATTCTCTTTGGCGTCTTCCACAAACTATTGCACCAACGCTAGCGTCTGTTGCCTTCTAACCAATTGTCCTGTGGACCAGTTCATCCCCCGGTCATTCGTGTGAGGAATGAACTGGTCTATTTTGTACTCCTGGAGCCGGATAAGGCAGTTTGAAAACCGAGAATAAGTAATAAAGCGATGGAAGCAGTATTATCATTCCACAGGCTATCCCTATAATCACGGCGGTTATCACATTTGGATCGTTTGCTGAATTGTCAATGGTGTAATCAACAGGAATGATATAGGGATATTGAGCTAATCCCCATGCTCCTAGCATAAAAGCTGCTTCCGCAATGATCAAGACTCGTGCCATGCTGTAGTATCTTGTATATAATGCGGCAGCTGTTGCTAGACCGATAATCATTGTCGCAATCACGACTGGCCACGCTCGTATCAACATCCCATGCCAGAGGATAGGCGACTGGATGGGTGATAATCCAAGGCCAAGTGCGCCAAGAAGAGCAGTAATAGCCCCAGCAATCAATGCTTTCCAGCGATATGACTCGGCTAATTCTTCGTCATGCTCCGTCTCCTTGGCCTCAACTGTCAGGTAGACAGCTGCGATAGTGGCACAGAGGGTGACTGCCATTACCCCAATTGTTAGTGCGAACGGTGAGATCCATGAGGCAATATATGTAGCATCGGCGATCCCATCAGGGGGAAGCAACTTTCCACTTGCCACAGCCGCTGCTGATGCTCCTAGAAAGAATGGAGTGAGTAAGCTAGAAACGCTGAAGACACGTCCCCATGAACGAGCGAATCGACCTCTTGCTTTCACGGCATAGTAACGGTAGATGAAAGCTGCCCCGCGTAAGACGATACCAAGCAATGCAAGACTAAAAGGAAAGAACAACGCTATAGACAATGTGGAGAAGGCAGATGGAAAGATAGTAAAGAGGCCTACAATCAAGAAGATCAGCCAGACGTGATTGGCTTCCCACACTGGACCTAGAGCATGGTTGATCAAGTTGCGTTGGCGATCAGCCAGACGTCCAATGGCGAAGAGATCCCATACACCAGCTCCAAAATCGGCACCTCCCAAGACTGCATAGGTGATGAGTGCCCACCAGAGAATGATCAGTGCTACTAATGCTATATTCATCATACACCTACTTCTATATCTGCTAAATCACCTTCTGTGACCTGATAACTATCTCCAATGACTTCAACTTGTGGCAATGGCCGACGTGCAACTTGCAGCAGGAGCCAGATCAAGGCTATAGACAACAAGATGTAGACGAATGAGAAGATCAGGAAGCTGACATTCAACCAGGGAGCAGTGGTAACTGCATCACGTGTCCGTAGGTATCCATAAATCACCCACGGTTGACGTCCCAGCTCAGTTACCATCCAGCCTAGCTCGATGGCTAGGAATGCCAAGGGTCCAGCTAACACAATTCCCCACAGCAAGAGACGGTTCTCAGGAAAAGTGCGTTTCTTGAACCAGTAGAGTGCCCAGAAGAGCACAGCAACTAAGAGCCCAAACAATCCACTTCCAACCATACCATCAAATGATAAGTGGACGAACAAGACGTTTGGCCAATCTTGGTGCGGGACCTGATCAAGCCCTTTGATAGTTGCATTCGGATCCAGGTATGCTAGCAAACTCAAGCCTTTGGGAATTTCAATGGCATAACGAATTTCGCCAGTCTTAGGATCGGCTAGTCCACCAATTTTTAACGGAACGCCTTGCTCAGTACGGACCACTCCTTCCATCGCCGCAAACTTGACTGGCTGATACTCGGCAAGGTAGCGGGCATTAAAGTCTCCGCTGATCATTTGGAGTGGGGTAGCAATGACTGCCATTAGTATTCCCACCATTAAACCTTTGCGCGTGTATTCACTACGTTTACCACGCAAGAATTCAAATGCATAGACAGCAGCCACAGCAAAACCCGTGGCAACATAACAAGCTAAGATCATATGGACGGTCTGATAGGGTGTGCTGGGATTAAAGATGGCTTGCAAAGGATTAATGTCGACAATCTTGTCATGCTTAATGACAAAACCCGCTGGGGTATTCATCCAGGAATTTGCGCTGACAATGAACCATGCCGACGCTAGTCCGCTGATCCAGATGGGAAATGAACAGAGCCAGTGGGCGCGTGGAGAAAGACGGTCCCAGCCATAGAGATACAGGCCGAGGAAAATTGCCTCGGTAAAAAAGGCGAAGCCTTCAAGCATAAACGGTAAACCAATGACGGCACCTGCAAATTTTGTGTAGGTAGGCCAGAGCAATCCAAGTTCAAAAGAGAGTATTGTTCCCGAAACGGCTCCAATGGCAAAGAGAATAGCCGCAGCCCTTGCCCAGCGTCGGGTCAGCATCATCCAGACAGGATTCTTTGTTCTTAGTGCCAAGCCTTCAACTGTACAAAGGAGTAAAGGTAATCCAACCCCTAGGGCAGAGAAAATGATATGAAATGCTAATGACGTGCCCATCTGAGCACGTGCAGCAAGTAAATTTGTCATATTGGGGAGTCCTCGTAATCACAGAAGTATTTCACAACTTCTCCATTGTTCACATACCCGTTTTTGATCATTTCTAATTTTAGTGAACTCTCTCTTGTCCGACAAGGTGAGCATTCATATGAGGCATTCTTTTGAGGTCAGGTATTGCCACTAGGGAATAGATCTTTTGTTCTCAACCAGCTCTATAAGGAATTTTAAGTCATCTCATCCATACATATATTTTGGATTATTGCCTCTTTTATAGGCTTTTCTTTACCAGCATTTTCAGGTCCTGATTCTTTCTTTCGGGCAAAAACCTGATTTTTTCTTCCACTTGAGATTAACTGGTTATGCGAATGCTTTCCCTTGGTTGATTTTGTCCCTCGATCCCTCTAGATCTGAGCATGAGGTTATGGTAAGACATACTGAAGTAGTACCTGCCCTTCTCTGATCTTTGATGAACCATTTGGAGGAGTCTTGAAGTATTTTCTTATTCTGTTGGTATTCGTCAGCGGTATGAGTAGCTTAGCCATAGAGATGTGTGCTTCACGCTTTCTCGCTGCATATTTTGGAACATCCATCTATATCTGGACCATTATCATTAGCTTAATTCTGTTCTCTCTGACCATTGGATACTTTTTAGGTGGCAAACTTGCTGATTATTATTCTGATAAATGCGCTCTTTGTGTGATTACGGCAGCAGCAGCGCTTTTAATGTCGATCATTCCATTTGTTGCTCAAAGTATTCTTTCCTGGTCCATGACCGCCGCGCCACAGTTTCTGTTTGCTTTCTTTTTGAATGTCATTTTGCTTTTTGCCCTTCCTGTAGCTCTACTTGGCTGTGTCTCTCCTTTTGCTATTCGTCTCGTAACCCGCAAGGTTGTTGCAAGTGGGCGGATCAGCGGATCGTTCTATGCTATTTCAACTCTTGGCAGTATTGTCGGTGCCTTTTTGCCAGTAATCTGGCTAATTCCGGCATATGGTGTCCGACGTACAATGCTTATTTTCGCAGTCCTACTCTTTGCTGTTTCGCTATGGGGATTTCGTCCTCGTTGGCGTCCTACCTTCCTGCTTACTCTGGTACCTTTTCTACTATCCTTGGTCATATCTCTGGGACCCCTCAGGTCTATCCCTCACTTGATCTATGAACAAGAATCATACTACAGCTATATCCAAGTCATACAAACTCGTGATGGTACGCGGCAACTACTCATCAATGAAGATGCAGGCATCCACTCAGTCTATAATCCTAAAACGATATTGACCAATGAGTACTGGGATGACTTTCTTGCTGCTCCTTATTTGACTCAAGTGCCTGCAAATGATCTGCGTCAAGAGCCGCAACATCTCCGTCATGTTTGTATCATCGGACTGGCGGGGGGGACGATTGCTCGTCAGTTTACGGCTGTCTACAATTCTGTACCTATTGATGGAGTCGAGCTTGACCCTGCCGTCGTTGAGATCGGGCAGAAGTACTTCGGTATGACTGAACCAAATCTTCATGTTTCTACTGAAGATGGGAGAACCTTCCTCTCCACTACCCAGAAACAGTATGATCTTGTGGCTGTCGATGCCTACCAGCAGCTCTATATTCCATCTCATCTGGCAACGAAGGAATTCTTTACCTTGATCCGTTCACATTTGTCTCCAAGCGGTGTCGTAGCCATTAATGTCATCCACAGCCGTTCTAATTTTAACTTGGTACAAGCATTCATTAATACCATGAGTCAAGTTTTTCCCGCTGTCTACCAAATAAATGTTGCGGGCACTTTCAACACTGTCTTGATGGCAACCATGGCTCCTACATCGGTATCGACCTTCCAAGCAAATCTCGCACATTTGACACCGACGACGATAGTAGGGCAGGTTGCTCAGAAGGTCATTCCTTCCGTCAAGCTAGGTCTGCCGCGTGGCAGCGTTGTCTTCACAGATGATCGGGCACCGATTGAACAGATGACGGATCAGCTCATTTTTGGTCTCTACAGCTGAAGAGATGGAACAAGCTGATCACTACTGGAAGGTTTGCCGATGAAGAGATGCTGCCTTCCTGCCTCACTGTGTTATAATCTTGCCAGACCTAATCAAGGAAGGCCAGAGCACGACAATGTCTAACACCAGTGAGAATGCACAAAAGATCCTTTCACGATGTAAGGGATTGAGCCAACAGTTACAGGCGGGAGAGGAGCCAGCTTTCTCCATGCCCGCTATCTGGGATAGCGATAACTATTCCCATGGCGAGGCGTGCGAAGTTATTCTAACTAATCAGCGTTTGATGGGTTTTTATTTCAAGAGTTTTCCCCGAGAGAAACTCTTTCTCGATGCACTTGATCTGTCGGCTATAACCCATGTGACGCTGCGCCAGAAAACCTATGCACTCTTTCGCGAACTTATAGTCTCGGAAGGCACACACAGAGTTGCTATTCGCGCTCCACGCCAGAAAATTGAGGCTTTATATGCTACTCTCCGCATAGCTACTTCTGGGTCCCATCATTCAGATGAGCAAGAGTCAATAGTAGAAGCTCCAGAAGCATTAAGGCCAGTTAACACCTTGTCGGCTCCAGTCTATGGCCGAGAAGATGTCCGTATGGCATTTGATACGTCACCTCTGGCAATCGTTATGCTATTTGTTGGTGGCATTGTCCTAGAGATTGTTGGGGTTTTTCTGTGGTCACTCACTCAGACTTCGCAGATTGGCTTGCCGTTGTGTATTGCTGGCTTCGTCGCAGTTGGTGTGGCCATACTGCAAGCGAGACAGCGTAAGAAAGCAAAAGCTTCTTAAAAAAAAGAAGAAGCTTTTATAGACGCAATAATAGAATATAAAGTATTATTGTGCCTATGACTGTTAACTTGTTAACTGGCAATGTTGACACTTTCTTTTTGCCACAGGTACAATAAAATAGCCTAATCGAAAATCTATTGACCTTTCCAAGTCATTGCTATATGCTTGTCCTCATGTAGGGTAGGAAGGGGGCTCAGGACTTGTATTTCTTCTTTGATCCGGTTTGAGGATACTGCAGCAATAGAAAACAACGGCATTTCTCTTTCTCCACCTATGTCAAGCACAACAGAAGATGAGGCACATGTACAATGAAGATCTTTATTTGCATAAAACAGGTACCTGACCCAAATACCACGATCAGTAAACTCGATCCCACTACCAAACGCCTTGTACGCAGTGGCGTTTCATTGGTCCTTGACCCCGGAGACGAAAGCACTATTGCTGCTGCCATCAAGTTGCGCGATACGCTTGGCAATAGCGAGTTGGTCGCTTTGAGCATGGGGCCTACTAGCGCGCAGGAGGCTATGCGCCGTGCTCTGGCAATGGGTGCTGACCGTGCTATCCTGATCACAGATCCTGCCTTGGCTGGATCAGATGTGATCAGTACTGCTCGTGTCCTGGCGGCGGTCCTCAAGAAGGAAGGTGCTGAACTGGTCTTTTGTTCGACCGAGAGTACCGATGGCTATACAGGAATGGTTCCCGGCGCTATTGCGGAGTTTCTTGGTATTCCCCAATTGACTTTTGCACGTGAAATTAAAGTTGAAGGACAGAAAGCTGTCATCAAACGTGTTATCCCCAAGGGATATCAGATGGTGGAAAGTCCTTTGCCTGCTCTGGTTACAATAGCGAGTGGTTCATTTGATGCTATTTATCCGACGATGAAAGGCATTATGGGAGCTAAAAAGAAGCCTTTCAGCCAATTAAGTCTGGCTGATCTGGGGATCAATCCGGCTCTTGTCGGTGAGGCTGGAGCACGCGAACGTGTGTTGACAATAGGGACAGTAGAGGCTCGTGCAGCAGGGCAAATCATCAAAGATGATGGCAATGCGGCCCAGCAGATCGCGGATTTCCTGCAGCGTTATCAGTTGCTCTAATTACAGCCATCCTGCTTGCACGCTTGCCTTTGCTCTTAAGGTATTCACATTTCATTATAATGGTTTTTATATTGACATTATAACATGCAGTGCGCTATACTCCCAGGCATACTTCTAAAGTATGACTTAGGGGGAAAATAGCAGTTGAAACTCGAAGCCCAATTTTCCGATAAACCAGTCCGAAGAAGATCCAAGAGAAAGGCCGAGGTCAAACGAGACAGTCAACCCTTCGACAATGTCATCAAAGCAGCATTCGGCATAGATGCAGCCATGATGGTTCCTGAATTGGTAGAGGGTGTAGATGTCGTCAGTGCGGAGAATGTCGAACTGGATCGCAGCAAGCTCAAAGCCGATCTGATCTTCAGGACCTATCGCAAACGACGTGAGACTGTGATCGACTTTGAGTTGCAAGCGGGTCCTGATGGCGATATGGTCTATCGGATCTTGCAGTATGTCGCAGCGCTCTATGACCGCTACCGAGAAGCGGTGATTATTTGTGTGGTCATCTACCTGTTTCGGTGCAAGGTAGTGACATCGCCACATGTGATGGGGTATGATGATGGGGAGGAGTATCTCAGGATCAAATTCCGCGTCATCTGCCTATGGGAACTCGATCCAGAACCCATTGTGGCTCGTC
>CBJMBI010000061.1:0-12790 GCA_966427955.1 uncultured Ktedonobacterales bacterium | reverse complement strand
ACATCGGGAATGAGGCCTATGTGATTGTTGATCCACAGAGCATCACGTTGCATCGCACACCGCCAGAGGGTTCAGCACGTAATGTCTTTTGCGGCCAAATAATTCATCTCTTAGCTTCTGGAGACAAAGAGGGCCATGTACGTGTTAGCATCCAGCTAGATGCTGCCAGTTCCGCCGCCCCTTTAATTGCTGATATTACCCAAACCTCGGCTGCTCGCATGGAACTCCGCGAAGGTCAGACGGTGTATGCAACCTTTAAAGCAACTGAGGCTAGTGCTTATACATGAGCCCTATTCGTGTACAGTTTCGCTCTCCCATTTACAGGTCTCGGGAAGAACCTTTTGGAGTGCCTCTGCTAGCCCATCTAGATCAGTAACGTCGTCACGGTAGACTGCCCAAGCTTTGGCTTTCTGATTAGGTGCCGTGACTTTGCGATACACAATTACACTGATCCGTTTTCCATTCGGAAAGAATTCTTCTTTAATGCGCGTCACATCTTCCCAATGCAGATCAATCACATCACCTTTGCGGCTGCGTTTTAAAACTCTCTGGGGACTGACCGTAATTGTAAAAGGGACAGGAGCAACAAGGCTCAAATAGTAGACGAAACCACCAATGAAGAGAAGTGCAGCAATTGTACTCCCAATCACTGATGCATCATTACGTGCGCTGTGCTGATAAACGGCAATCCAAAGCACAAGCCCAACGAGACATATAACACCAAAAATAGTGACAATACGCTTAAACGGACTCAGTCCCGGTCCGATAAAAATTTGTTCGTTTGTTGCCGAAGACATAAGATACGTCCCCTAACAATCTCTCCATGCCTTTGAGGTTAACTTCTCACACATGTATGTTGCAAGAGGCGTCAAGCCTCCTGCAACGTTGAGGGGTTGGGCTAGATGATGTTTTTGCCCAACGTGGCAAGGAACTCAATATTATTGTTCGTTTTTGCTAGATGTTGCAGGAGAGCCTCAGTAGCCTCAAGTGTACCTTTGCCGCTCTGCTGGTCTGCCAAAGTTGAGAACATGCGACGCATAACTACGACGGCACGCATTGTGCGATCGTCAAGTAGCAGCTCTTCACGCCGTGTGCTGGAACGAGTAATATCGATGGCAGGGAAAATGCGACGTTCGGCCAGTCGGCGCTCAAGCACAAGTTCCATGTTACCGGTACCTTTGAACTCTTCGTAGATCACCTCATCCATACGGCTGCCAGTCTCAACCAGAGCAGTGGCAATAATCGTCAAACTACCACCTTCTTCAATATTACGTGCAGCACCAAAGAAGCGCTTGGGAGGCAGTAAAGCACTGGGATCTAGACCACCGGAGAGAGTACGACCGCTAGGCTGTACGGCCAGATTGTAAGCACGACTCAGGCGAGTAATACTGTCCAAAAGAATTACTACATCCCGCCCACCTTCGACCAAACGTTTGGCACGATCGAGCACCATCTCAGCAACACGTGTATGGGCCTCAGTAGGCTCGTCAAAGGTCGAACTAATCACTTCGGCCTTGACGGAACGTTTCATATCAGTGACTTCTTCAGGCCGCTCACCGATGAGAGCAATCATCAAATGAACATCGTCATAGTTTTCGGTGATAGAGTTAGCGATAGATTTGAGGAGTATAGTTTTACCAGCTTTTGGAGGAGAGACTATCAAACCACGCTGTCCGCGTCCGATTGGAGCAACCAAATTGACCAAGCGCCCAGAGGTATTTGAGGGATTAGTCTCTAGATTGAACATCTCCCGTGGGAAGATCGGGGTTAGGTTATCGAAATGGGGGCGGCGCTTAGCAATTTCTGGATCAAGCCCATTGATAGCCTCAACGCGTAACAAGCCATAATACTTCTCATTATCTTTTGGTGGACGAACCTGTCCCGAGACCATATCTCCGGTACGCAATCCAAAACGACGAATTTGTGACTGCGAAACATAGACATCCATATTCCCTGGCAGGAAGCGCTCTTGACGTAGAAAGCCGAAGCCATCTTCTACAATCTCCAGTACACCAGCGCTAAAAATATTGCCTTGCTGTTCTGTATTAGCTTGGAGAAGTCGAAAGACGAGGTCTTGTTTCTTGAGGGTGCTGTAGCCAGAGAGTTCGAGATCACGAGCAATATCGCGTAACTCCGTGATTGTTTTGGTTTCTAACTCAGCTATATTCACCATAATTGCGGCAGGATGCCCCTGAATTGATTCTATGGGGTACACGTCGCGTCTAGCGAACGCAATGCCGCCTCTCCTTTCTGGTTTGGTTACTATCCCTTTCGGGAAGGCGCGTTTTTGATTGGGAATGTTTTAACCCCATTGTTTTCCTAAAATCATGGGAAATTTGTGTACTTTGAGCCTGGATAGTTTGGTGGGAAATCTACACATTGGGTCCTTTGGAAATGCCCTCTCTTCGAACGACAGGTGATTTTGATGTGTGTCAACGAGGTGCAGTCAATGTAACCAGAAACGCTCTACCCAGAAGCATTGTACAACAGACAAGTCAACATAAGTGGGAATCTGTAGGACTGCCAGGCGGTGTAGTACATACCATCGAAGCTAGTTAGCAGTATACCACAAGCAAGAAGGTTTGTCAAGAGATTCTGCTGCATGTTTTTCTACAGTTCTGTGGGCCTTAACAAAAATAGATCCCCCCCTACTTTGAGTCTTTAGATGTGGAACGGTGGAACCCAACAAGACTTGCCCAACCAGAAGCACGCTGCATATCATAGAATGAATACCAACACTTGTCAATCCATTCATGGCAACATTGTAATTGGTTTCCTAATTCTCGCTGCTCTAATTCACGATCGACAATTCTATTCGCATGAGGATGCTTATAATAGCGGGGTAGCGGGGAGCCAAAGCCATGAGCATAATGTACTAGCTCGTGTGCGATAGTAGTGATTAGGACTTCCTCAGGCACCTGCTCAAGTAGAAGCAGGGTATTAATGCCAATAAAGGATGTGCTCTGATCTTGTGAGAGACGAATAAGCCCCAGCCGTGTCTTCCATGGATAGCAGTAATCTATGTACACGTCATTAACGCGTGGGATATCTGCAAAATGGTGTCGCCAGATTCGGTTGAGATAGGTAGTTAGATCCCTCCTGCTGGTTGGCATGCTTGCCTGATTATTAACCGCGCTAGGAAATGGTATCATACTAGGAACTCTCCTCAAAAAATAGTGTATATCTACTGCCACTTCTCCACATTTTCTGCATATTTGCCAAGAAGAGTGCATCTTTGTTTAGCAAATACCAGATAAGTAATGTTGCAGTAATAAGGTACATATGTGGATCGGTGGACAAGAAATTGTGCTTGTGAGTCCAGTATACCAGGGGGGATGATACCGAATAATTTATCTTGGAGCAAAGCACTTCCTGTTGGTCATGTGCTATTATAAGGAGAAGCCGCTGCATGTAGCAAAGCTGAAATCTCGCTGCTTGATTTGGCTGAGAACCCATTTGGCAATCGAAAACGTCTAATTAATTAGAGAGGAGGAGATGTGCAAAGTCGGCCACGGCAACCAAATTCTTCACGTCTGGAGGGGGGTAATGCCAATGTCACTTCGGCTGTTGGTATGGAGGAAACTGTTGGATATCAGCGCGCCAAGCGGAATTCACTCTTCACCCAGACAATCATCTCGATTAGTGGATTGATCTGTAGCGCTTTTCTACTAGGAACTTTTGCTCAAGCTTATTCTAATAATCTGTTGGAACAGCAAGTGCAAACTGCCCAACAGTCCTTACAACAGGTGCTTGCCAAGCATAAAGAGCTTAAACAAGCTGTAGACTATTATAAAGATCCTGCCGTGATTGAGAGTGAAGCTCGACAGCAACTAGGATATGTGCGCCCTGGAGAGCAGGCTGCAATGGTTGTTAGTAGAGACGCTGGAAAGCCACAACAACACTCTTCGAAGCAGAAAAATAGATCCCAACCACAAGGCTTCTGGCAAGAGTGGTGGCATATCTTTTTCGGTGGTTGAGTTGATGACTATCTAGTGCTCCACTCAAGAGAAATTGTGACTAGGAAAAAAGGTCTAAAAGCTTGACTTTTTAAATAATCTGAGCTAATAATATACAGCATCAATGGATCATAATAGAAGTTAGATACCCCATGGTTCCGCTATGGACTTGTAGGACGATACAGCTCCAGTGTTAGCTGGGGCTTGTTCAGTTTTTATAGTTTTTATAGTTTTTTTAAGACAAGCTTGTTTCGCCGAATAAGGCATTAGCTAGAGTGGAACGCATAGCTAGCGTTCTGCTTTTTTTATTCGGAGATAACTACTCTGGAGCGTTCGTTAACGAGTAGGAGTTAATATGGGTAGACAATCAATGGCATCGAAGCAGCCTCAGGCTTCACCACAAGTGTCCGTACGGGATGTTGAGCAATATGTGCAGGATCATTTGCAGCGTTACCTCAAAGAGTTGAGCGATCTCTGCGCCATTGACTCAGGCACTTACTATAAAGCGGGGGTAGATCTAATGGCCCTCTCCCTGCAAGAGCGTATGCGAGGCTTGGGCATGGAGGTTTCTCTGTATGAGCAGAAGGAATGGGGTAATGACCTCTATGCGATTTTACGTGGAACTGGGCAAGGGAAAGTGACAGTGCTTGGTCATATTGATACTGTTTATCCTGTGGGGACTGCTGCTGCTCGTCCTGTACAGGTACAAGGCAATAAAGTGCTAGGTCCCGGCGTTTATGATATGAAGGGGTGCGTTCTTTCTGCTGTCTATGCTATTGAGGCTTTGCTGGCACAAGGTTATCGTGATTTTGGTGAGATTCATTTTCTGTGTGTGACGGATGAAGAGATTAGTATTCGTCATAGCAAAGGTCTGATTTGGCAAGCTTGCCAGGATAGCCAGGGAGTTCTGGTCTTGGAGGGTGCACGCGAGAATGGCGATTTGGTAAGCTCTCGTAAAGGCGGCTCATGGTATAAGTTGAGTGCACATGGTCATTCTGCTCATGCTGGAGTAGAACCAGAAAAAGGTCGCAATGCGATTGTTGAATTAGCACACCAGATTATACAGTTTCAGAGTCTTAATGGCTGGCGTGAGGGCGTTACAATTAATGTAGGACACATCTCTGGCGGGACTGTTCCCAATGTTGTTCCCGACTATGCAGAAGTCTCTCTCGATTTGCGTTTTTGGCGCAATGTGGACCGTTATGATACTGAGCATCGTTGGCATGAAATGATGCAGAACCAATGTGTTCCTGGTGTTGAGTTGAAGCTGACTTGTGATGGCAGTAAAGATCCTATGGAGTGTAGCCCCCAAAGTTTGGCCTTGGCCCATACCGCACAGCACATCGCCCAAGAACTGGGTTTTGAGGTGAACCACGCTGCTACGGGTGGCATCTCAGATGCCAATTATGCCTCTGGTTTTGGCTTACCTACCCTCGATGGTCTGGGCCCGATTGGCGATCTTGACCATAGTCCCAATGAATATATTGAGCTGGATAGTATCGCTCCCCGTGCAGCTTTGCTAGCAGGATTGATTGCCGCAGTAGGAAAGTAACCCCCAGACATAATCAATAGATCTTCCCGGAATTAGCAATATTCTGAAAGTTTCTTCTATCAAAAAAAGGAGAGGGCATCTAGCAAGATGCCTCTCCTTTTTTGTTGGCCTTTTTCAGACTTTTCCTGGTTACGCCCGTATTTCTTCCAGCATTGAGAGGTTGATGAATAAGTCGCAGCCCTGTCTGAGCGTTGCTGACATAGCCTCGTCAAAGGCAGCCACTTCAACACGTACACCATGATCAGAGCAATAGTCAAGCATGGGCATGAAATCACTATCACCGCTGAGCAGGACAATACAGTCAACGGCTTTTCCATCAACGAGGCGCACGACATCCATACAGAGATCCAGATCGAGATCAGCCTTTTTCGCTCCACTGGAGAAGGTTTTGTAGTTTTTAGTCGTAATGCGATAGCCAAGACCTTTGACCGCTTGCAGGAACATTTGCTCATCTCCTGGTTGCGGGCTAGTCGGACAGTATGCATGAGCACGGATGAGACGACGATTACCACGCAAAAAGTCGAGCAATTTTCCAAAGTCAACTGCAATACGCAGGGTACGAGCCGAGTAGAGCAAGTTAGCTACATCGACAAATACTCCTACACGCTCCGATGAGGGAAATGGAGGCAAGCTGACAGATACATTTGTCGGAGCCTGACTGAGACGGCGGAATTCGGCTACCATCCGATCCGTCTGTGTCTCTATTGCCTGTGAAACAATTGTAGCAAACTGGTTGATTGATGCAGCTGTTAAGCCGTTGTCACCCGCACGATTTGCGGGAGTTGATGGAGACACTGATGTGCGTTGTGACGCTGAGCGCGTTGTTGAACGTCCATCTCGGGTAAAGACACTACCCCGAGCAGGTGCTGGCTCCGGTCCTAGAAATGGTCCTGCTGTGTCATTTCCTTGGTTCATCTGGTTGACTGTATAGCCAGATACAATTGAATAGGTAGGAGGTGGACTGACCACAGGTTGTACAGGCGTCGGTGGTATCTGCGGGATTACCCTCGGTGGCTGTTGAGGCGTCGGCGGGACGCTGGAAGTTACAGGTGTGGTAGATGCTGCCGGGCTAACAGGTGTATTGCTGTTGGACCCAGAACGATGCCGACGTCGACGACGTGGATGAGCCTTTTGCAATTCAGAATATTCCAATGGGGGTAGATCTTCTGGAGCTACCTCCTGTGGCAATACAGATGGTTCAATAGTAGATGCCAATTCAGGAATGGGCGCGGCCTCGACCTGGGTTACTGGAGATGCAGCTACAGGCTGTTCCTTTTGGGACTGACGACGACGTCCTTGCTCCGATGGACTTGTTATAGTTTCGACTGTGGTCTCGGCAGAGGCTGTAGTCTGGGTTGTTGGCAATTTATGTACTGGTAATCCGATCGATTGGGTCGCCTCAGATACAGCTTGCTCCCCAATCATGGCTAGGTCTACCATAGGAGTGACCCCCGAACGTGTCTCTTCAGAGAAAGTTTGACCTGTTGTGAGTTTGCTAGCTGCCTGGACAGAGCTATTTACTCCATAAGCCCCATTTGCACTGCTTGTGCTAGCTATTGTGCTAGAGCTAGGACGATCAAAACGATAGCGACGTGCAGGCTTTGGTGGTGTTGTGACCACCGGCGACTCACTAGGAATAGTTTGTGCTGTCTCTGACTGTACTGGTGCAGGTATCTCTGCTGGGGAAGCTTGCTCCTCACGATGATGGCGTCCAGCTCCATGGCGTGGTACGCGTAAACGTGTAGCCGGGCGTAAGAGCGGCGAGACTGCACGATCGGTTGAAGTGACTAATTCATTATTTTGATCACTCTTTGGTGTAGGCGCTTCGTTCGTTGTGATCGGTCCCGACATAGTTGATGTACTCTGTTCAGATTGCATTCTGCCATCACTGATTTCTTCTTCGACGCTACTACGAGGGTCTGTTACTGAGGCGGATGCCGCGAAAACTGCTTCTACCGAGTTGAGTAATGCGAAAGCGTCTACCTGTGACTCATGCAATGTCGTTTGTAAGCGTGCAGCTTCAGCCAGACGGAACTCCTCAATAAAATCGGTAAATGGTCGAATCTCCTCTGTCTTAGCTCCAAGCAAAGGTTTGCTCTCAGTTTCTGTAGAGATGAATGGAGAACCCAAATCGGCAGGTACAGCAGCCTCAAGCTGTAGAGATGGAACATCTGGTATTAGCTCAGTCTCTGATTGCTCCTGACTCACTTGTTCCTGGGAAGAGGGTTGGACAAGCTCTTCTTGGATAGTCACACTCTCGCTATCTTCTTGTACCACCCCAGAAGGAGATGCACTCGGTGTATCTGCACTAACAGGGACCTCTAGTATGTTTATAGCCTCTTGGGTTTGCTGCTCTTCCTTGACAGCGCTAGACGCAGACTCCTCGGCAATAGAACAAGCCAGAGGTTCCTCAAGCACGTCCTGGTTGTCCAAAAAAGGGCCAGAAGGAGAAGCTGTTTCCGGAGGTGCCGCTATTGCACATGCAAGATCGGATAACACCTCTTCTGTATCAGAAGACTTTTGATCCTCTTCAGATATTGGAGCAGGAGCAGCAAGCTCAGATGAGGGGACGCCTACTTCTCCATCATAGGCCTCTACAGATGTCGCGGTTTCATTTGCAGTAGGATTGGTTGTAGTTTCGAGGGCAGACGGATACTCCGCGACCGATGTATCTACGTCGCTGTGCTCATGATGCATATATTCTGTTGTCACTAAGATCTCCCGTCTCAGTCGCTACAAACCGGGGCGCAGATGCCTGCTGCAGAATATGTTTCATTGAAGATAGTTGGGGCAATCATACGTTTTCCTGACCTTTTGCCAGCTCTTAGCCGATACCTAATGCTAATGGGCGGGTCACCAAGTATTCCGCCCCTCCTGTATCCTCGGCTTCTGTTCTTACGCTGCCTTACGCTACGCCTTAGAGAAGAGACTAGATGGAAAGTACCAAGGGGTTCCTTCGTACAGCATGCAAACAGCTTCCCACCCAGCCTCTTACAGGACCCGGTTCGATCTCATCATGCTTTTTTTGTTGTATGCCGTTCTGTTTCCTCTTGTTGCACATCACCGGTGAACGGCAGTATCCCGGTGGGTACTGGACGAACATTGTTATGATATACCTGGTTCGTCCCGACAGCATCGGGCAAGTGATGATCATTAACACTGGCACAATGTTGTTCACAATAGACCTGGTCACGCGGTTCTACAGGCCGGCGCGTCGAGCGCCAAACAGAAATCATGCGTTCCAGCGCGGTTATATTGGAAAAAACTGCCAGAATAGCTAACGCCCAGATGCTGGTGTTAGATAAAAGTCCAATAGCCACAATAATGACACGTTCTGGTCGGGCCAGCAGTCCACTTTTGCACTCAATGCCTAATCCTTCTGCGCGCGCTTTGGTATAACTAACCATCAATGAGCCCACCACCGACACAAAAATCAAAGAAATCATCCAGGTTTGCTCATGTGGAGCAGGCCACAGTAGATCATGGAGACCCGGATGCTGCAACGTATACCAGAGCAGCCCAAACAGAATAATACTTTCCGAATAGCGATCAAGTGTCGAGTCTAAAAATGCGCCGAAGGTAGTAGCTGCGTTGCGGACGCGAGCCATAGCCCCATCGAACATATCAAAAACGCCTGCAAACAACACCAGCAAACCTCCCAGAAACAGGTATCCTTGAGCAATCACTAACGCTGTCACTAGACTGAGTAATAGTCCAAGACTAGTCAGCAGATTAGGAGAAATACCCAATCGAGCCAGCGGCTGTATCAGCAATATGACTACACATCTTGCTCGTTGCTGTATGCGTCTGCTAAACATATTCCCATTGTACCATATTTAAGCCCCATTGGACTAGTTGTTTGGGTGCCAATAATGGGCTACTTTTACGTATGAGTTATATGCAGCTTTTTAGGATACAGACTCCTGAGGTACGCTTACGTCTACGTTTGAGGTATTGTTACTTATTCGGTGACGAAACCATTGGTAGAAGGATGGAAGATCCCATAATTTCCCGCCGGGTGCTGTGAGGTTGGCTTCGATGCTGGTGCGTAAATCCTGCGCACTTTTCCCTTCGAACCAGGTTATTCCACTGCCGATGGCGCTGATGGTATGTGCATCGCTGTTGCCTACTTCGGGGAGCTTGTAGCATCGGCAATTGGCCTCCATGGCTATGGAGTTGGAATAGATGCCGCAGAAGCTGGCATTCCATGTTTCGATGCCATCAAACCAGACATCCTTTGATGCATGTATGCGATCCATGACGCGGCGCTGGCAACTATGGCGGAAGAAGCGATGGAGGGGATGAGCGATGATGGCTAAGCCCCCTTGTTCATGGATTAGGTCAATACTTTTTTCCATGCTCAAGCCCGGTTGGATGCGTTTTTCGATGAAGAGACCTAGGAGGTGACCTTCTCGTGTTGTGATCTCTTCACCAACAATTAAGTCAAAGCGATAGGGCTTTCTAGCACAGAGATCCCGTGCACGCAGTGCTCCTTCAATGCAATCGTGGTCAGTGATGGCTATTACATCCAGGTTTGTACGCAGTTGGACATGTTCGAGGATCTCTCCGATTGTTCCGCAGCCATCGCTATAGGTACTATGCATATGCATGTCTGCTTTGCCATGTTTGCCTGCTTGATAAGCCTGCTCTGCTGTCAGCTTACTATGCTTTTTTCGAATGGCCGTACCTGCGGATGTACGTCCAATTTCAGGGACTGCGCCGTCTCGTTTGATGGTTTCCATGCGATTCCTTTTTCTGTACTTGCTTGTCTGTCCAGCTATCATGTCGGGTTTGTGTTCATCGAGTCCCCGCGTAGGGGTCCTGACTATCTTTTTCAGTGGTCAATCATTAATTGGCAGAGCATGCCTATGCCTCTAGTCCGGCATCTGCTTCGATGAGTTCAGGCCCCATGAGCAGTGGTTCTACAGACTTATTTGGGTCGATGAGACTTTCAAGGCGCTCTACACACTGTTGAAAACGCTGGAGGTTGAGAGAACAGTAGACCTGACGCCCACTCCGGTGCATCTGAATCAAGCCCGCATGCCGAAGTTTTCTTAGATGCCATGAAACAAGCGGTTGGCTAATGTTGAGCTGATCAGCCAGATCTGTCACGGTTACTGCTTCTTGGCGTGCCAGGTGATAGACAATGGTTAGACGAGCGACTCCGGCTAAGGCCTTGATCATCCGTTTGAGGTCTCGCCAGTTATCTAGACTGTCTTTCATTGCTGTCTCTCTTTAAACATAAACATATATTTATATTTTAAGTGGTAGATAATGGATGTGTCAAGTGAGGTACCAAAAAAGGGGGGGAGGGAACTGAAACGCCAAGCTCCCTCCCTAATCTCTGTGATTCCTGCCTTTCTGACTCTCTCTTCGTTCAGAAGATCCTGATCAACTAAATGATGAGGCTTCATCACTCTTTAGGCGCTTTGTGTCATACATGTTGTAATATCCATCTAAAATGTTACGAACTCTTACACTTTCAGGATGATATGGTCCAAGCTTTTGCACAAAGATCTTAAGAGCACGATGATACAATCGTTTTGATATATAGTGCTCTCCTTGTCCGTAGTAGGAATCGGCTAGACTACTCAGAGTCCTTGCAACGTCGAGGTGATCTGGTCCAAGCTTCTCATCGTAAATGCCAAGGACATGGCCATCCAATGGGTCTGTCTTTCCATTCTTCTTTTGCTTATAGTAGGCATCGGCCAAATCCTGTAGAATCGTTGCAACCTCGGGGTGATCTCGTCCAAACTCTTCATCGAAAATCGCAAGGACAAATTTATATAACTCTTCTGCCTCCCCATACTTGCCTAGCTTTTCACGGAGCTTTGCTTGACGGCGAAGACTGTCATCACTCTTTCGACTCATGCTGGCTTGATCATCCGATTGCTTCCTGCTCTTCAAAATTTCCTCAATGCTCTTCATCCCTCCCCATACAGCGGAACTCTCAGGCCTAGATCCATTTAAGCGGTTAGATACCCTTGAGACAGGCTTGTCAGCTTCACTAATGACTCTTGCTTTGCTCAGTTTCCCTTCAGGAGATACCGAACCTTTCTCTGTATCTCGCATATCTCCTGAGGGGTTCTCTTTGTGCCTGAAAGGGGAAAAATGTGGAGTCTCTGGTTCTTCCTTCTCACGCGTGTGATCCAAGTGTGTGTCAGATACCTTGTTGACTCTTTCTAATTCAAGCTCTCTTAGCCATCTTTTTTTCGAATTTTTTGGCTGTGGGAATACCATTGTCTATTTCCTTTTTTCTAGTAATTATTGGAGGCATTGTTATCAATCTACATGTAAAAAGCGCAACATTTTATAAGCTATATATCCTCTTCAAACCACCCTGTTTGATTATAACATAATAATAAGCCAAAAGCTAGTTTTACCCAAACTGATATTGTATCCTTGCCCAATCCCTCCACTTCCGTCACCTCAGCGCAAAAGCAATGTCCTGTCTCAGATTGTACAATTCATTGCGTGCATAATAGTGTTTCGAATTTATCACGCCTATTGGGCAGGGATGGCGCTACACAAAAACATGCTATTCATATTTTTATCACTTACATCATTTTTCATGTGCTTATCATTTTACCTGCCAAAACAGTATTGCATTCGAAGATGGCGTGTGCTATACTCATAGTAGAAACCTATCTATCTGCTTGCTCGTCATGCAGGGAACCATCTCGCTTTGCTCAGAGGACTGCGATGGCAGGATGCATCAGACAACGGGATAAAAGAAAGTGGAAAGGGATAAGATAGCATTGGATGCAATATCTGATGAACAAGCATTTGGTAAACAGGCACGTGAATCGAAGGGGCCGAAAATGCCTCCAGACCCGCAGCCAAAAAAGGATGCGCACCCATACGATAACCTGACCAAAGCTTTATTTGGGCTCGACGGAGCTCAGATCATCCCTCAGCTGCTTGCAGGAGCCGAGGTGTTAGCGGCACAGAATGTGGAGGTAGACCGGAGCAAGCTCAAAGTAGATCTGGTTTTTCAGATTCTCTACCAAGGCGTGCTTGCCATCCTTAACATCGAGTTGCAAAGTGGACCCGATACTAACATGGGCAGTCGCGTGCTCCAGTATTTGGCTGGATTGCACGATTTCTATCAGCTACCTGTCATCTGTCTTGTCATTTATCTTTTTCCATGCACGGTGGCGCGGTCACCCTATGTCATTGAATGCGGAGATAAGACCTCGCTCGTGCTGAATTATGAGGTAATCCGATGGTGGGAGGTGGATGGTGCTACGATTGTCGATAAGCATGCTATTCATTTGTATCC
>CBJMBI010000060.1:0-12875 GCA_966427955.1 uncultured Ktedonobacterales bacterium | reverse complement strand
TCGTGTCCTCATCATATCACATCCGTCAAGCCTCTCTCAGCCCTCTCTACAAGCCACACTAAGCCTATCTCTTCCATGCAAGGAAGCAGTATTTCCATGACCTACTTGTAACGATAACCCACATATGATACACTATCTCAATAGCAAGCCCGTAGAGAGGGATGCATAGATCCCTACTCGTCTTGTACGAAAACAGAGACAGTTTTCTTTGGCTTGTTCTCGACATTGCCTTGTCAGGCTGAGAGAACCACAAAAAATTGCAGCGCATTTTTGAGAATGCCCTCAAGAGGAAATAGATGCTATGAAAGTTGGATTTGTAGGAAAAGGTGGTAGCGGCAAGACCACGCTGACTTCACTCTTTGCTCACTATCTTGCGACACAAGGTGCAGATGTTCTTGCTATCGATGCTGATATCAATCAGCACCTCGGTGTGGCATTGGGGCTTTCAGCTTCCGAGGCTGCCACTCTCCCTGCTATGGGATTAGAAATCGACCGCATCAAAGAGTATGTACGCGGGAGCAATCCTCGCATACGCTCAAATGCGGTAATGGTCAAAACAACACCTCCAGGCTATGGATCACGTTTACTCACAGTGAGTGAAAATAATCTCATTTATGATCATTTCGCTCGTGAAGTAAATAATGTTCGTTTAATGGTAACCGGTCCATTCAGTCAGGATGACCTGGGACACAAGTGCTATCATTCCAAAGTCGGATCCGTCGAACTCTTGCTCAATCATCTCGTCGATGAGCCACAAGATTATGTGGTGGTTGATATGACCGCAGGAGCAGACTCTTTTGCCTCGGGTATGTTCACAAAATTTGATCTCACCTTTGCAATTGTTGAGCCAACGCTCAAATCCTTGAGTGTCTATCAGCAGTATATCGATTATGCCAAGGGCTATGATGTGTTAGTTAAGGTCATTGGCAATAAGGTTGAGACAAAAGGTGATGTGGCCTTCTTGCGTGAGCATGTTGGCAATGACTTGCTTACCTGGATGGAACGCTCTGACTATGTTCGCGCTCTGGAGAAAGGTCAATATCTTCCATTGAGCGAATTAGAGGCACAGAGTTGGCAAGTCCTCGCAACAATGCGTCAGGCAGTTGATGAATGTGAAAAGGACTGGGATAAGTTTTACCACCAGAGCATAGCATTTCATCGCAAAAATGCGCTGGAGTGGGCAAATGCAATGGCTGGTGAAGACCTGACAAGGCAGATTGATCCCAGCTATACACTCTCACTCCAGATGAGACAACCTGTATCGTAACCTGCTCGTGCCATCCTTCCTTGGTAGACGGCACCCATGCGACAATTCATTTGGAGATTATAAAGGCCCAATCTATTGGACCTACAAGGTCAAACTTGCTTACACAGAAAGGATAATCTATGTCTCTTGATGTTTCACCAACACTGCTTGAACAGGCACAAGCAGGAGAAATCCACTCTAACGACTTTTTGCAGTGTATTAAAGAGTCACTCCCCTACGCCTGGGAGCTGATTGAAGGATTGGCCAACAAACTCAAACAGAGTGATGGGGTCTTTGTTGATAATCAGGTTCCCCCACCCAATGAGCAAGCACGAGGACAACTCCTGCGCGTGCTCGCCAGTGATGCCATGCGCAATGCTTTAGAGCAGCATTATGGCGTTAAGCTGGCCTTTCAGAATTGTCACCGAGTGGCACTCTTCAGGAAAGATCAGCTTGGTGCAACCTACCAGGAGTTCATCACTCCACGCAGTCAGATCTTAAATCAGAGTCCTGAACTGCGAGACTGCTAAGTTCAGCTTCTCCAGCCGAGACGATAATCTTCTCGTCTGGAGAAGTTCAAAAAGGAAGGCATGAGGAAAGATCAATCCTCACACCTTCCTTTTCCTTTTTTATAGATTGCCAGACATTTGCCTTTGGGCTAGCTTTTCGCCATAACTAGAGGACCATGGTTATCACAGTGGTCTCCATGCGGGTGATGGAGTTGTCCCTCACACAGATAATCAGTGTGATCACCATGCGGAATGGCATCATGTCCACATTCTTTCTCTTTATGCCCACATGCACAACTCACTGGAGCACAGCTATCAGGATTTTGGCTACTCACAGCAATGACATGTTCATCATAGTGCCCCTCGTGAGATGAGTGCAGATGACCATCGTGCAGGTAATCAAGATGATCGTCATGATGAACTGCCTTATGCCCACAATGCTCACCGTGGACATGGGAGTGTGCTAAATGAACTTCATGACTCATCAACCGTCCTCCTTTATGCTTGAGATTGTATAGTCGAACGCATGTCTATTTTTTAGAACAACACAACGTTTAGTTCCAACCAGAAATCCTTGCGTTTACTCAACATTTTATAGCATAAAAAGAATTTTGTCAATCCTTTTACGAAAAACTCAAACACAGTATTTATAATGATAGACGGTATCATATATGTAAAGATACAGTGTATCAAATAGGCATACATCCCCTACGGCATCTCTCTTTCTCCCTTCCCACCCTTGACAGCGCAAACATTCATCTGGTATAGTCTGTTAAAGATACAATGTCTCAATTAGAGGCATCGGGAAACCAAGGGAAATCGAAGACTTTACCGCAAATCGTCATGTGGTAACTGCTCATTGGTTTCTTGCTTGGCTCTACCACTGACCTCATAGTCATCTTGAGGTCTACATGGCACAAAAGCTCTCTTGATTACATCACAAGTTGGATAAAAGTTTATACAGCCTATAAGGAGAAATCTATTATGGAAATATTACCTCATTCATATCGTTATACTAGTCATCCAACTGACAGACCGTGGGATCAAGTCCTTGATACTAAGAATGTTGGATTGTCCAAAAAGGCCAAAGATCTCATTAAAGAACTCGCACCTATTGATGTTAATAAATTACCTAATGATCAACCTCAACAAACTTATCTTGCTAATAAGCAGAATATCAGTACTTATTCCCCTGAATATCAGCAATTTGCTCGTAAAGCTGGAAAGAGTATGCTTAACAAGAAACATGGATATTCGGTGGATAAAAACTTATCAAAGAGTGAAGAGATAGAGACTAGCGAAGCTGATCATAATCATCTTGATCAAGACATACGGACACTAGAAAAACTACATGGAGACATAATTTCAGGAAAACGGGAATATATAGCTAAGGGAGAAGAGAAGTTCGAACAATTTGAGTATCCAGACAATAATAATTTTAAAAATATCAAAAAAGAAGAAAAAGATCTAGCAAAGCAAAAGCAGGATGAGTATTTAGCTGTGAATACAAATATCCAATTGTCTTTGCAGCAAGGGCTTGAGAGGATGAATACTTCCCTTACTACTACAGAAGAATTTAAATCCATAAAAAATCTAGTGGACCAAGGAAATCTCAAAGAGGACAGGGAAGAGCTTAGTAACTTTATCGAATCTTTGTACGCGTATTTACAAGGTTGTTCATCAAAAAACGCTGCATTGCAAAAAAAGCATGTACGGGAATATTTGGAAGAAAATCGCTGGGTCGTTGCTAAACAAATTAGTAAGGCAAATCAACGATTTAAAGAGGCTAAAGATTATACAAAGACAGCTGAAGAAAGACTTACAAACCATCGAAAAATAGCCAAAAATTATGAAAAGTCTGTGATACATGATACTTATGTACAAGCAATGAAACGAGCTAAGCAAACGCGAGAACGAGCTAAAAATGCTGAAAGACAATATAAAGAAGCCGATGAACGTGCTAAACAGGCTGTTAAGCGAATTGAACAGGCCAAGAAGTTCAGCATGAAGGATGCAATAAAAGCAGCAGAGGAGAGTCTCTGCTGTGCTAAAGAAGTTGCCAGATTAGCACAAAAACTTGCAGATGATGAGCGTAAATTAGCTGAAGACATTGAGAGATGGGCTAAGAAGCTCAAGAGCAACCCTCTATCTCATAATTCAGAAGAAGAGAAGAATATTCTAGAAAAAGAGGAAAAATTCATAAATGATAGCAAAAAGGCCATAAATGATATTATACATAAGCAAAAAGAAGAATCAAATATATTGGAGAAAGAGATAGATATATTAAAAGAACAAAAATGTAAAGACATATCACAACAATATCAATATGTGAATACAAAACAAGATGTAAATGCAAAATTTCTATCAGAAAGTCAAAGCAAGCGTATAGATAAGCTTAAAAAATGTTTAGTTGCTATAGAAAATAAAGCAGAAAATAATGAAACTTTTATAGAAACAACTAAGAAACGTATAGAGGAAGAAATTAATAATATTATTACTGAGGTAATGAAAAATACCGAGGAAGTTAAAACTGAAAATAGTATTTTCAAAAGGGAGAAAGAAAAAGAGATATTAAATTACAATGACTCAACTATTGCTCAAATTGGCAAAAGTATTGAAACAATTGGAAAATCCAAAGAGATTTTTGAAAAGCAAGAGAAAATTTATAGTCAAATAGCTCTCTATCATAAGTCTCTAGCTTCCTCTCACCCAACAATCAACCAAGCTGACACTTCATCCGAGAGATATGTAATACAAGCAGAGCAAGCTCAAATTAGGTCAGAACTACATGAAATAAGAAAAAAGCAAGCTGAGGATCGACATAAACAATATTATAAACGAGAGCTTCAACTTGCAGATCAGCATATTGACTCTCAAGCTGTCCAGCAAGCTGCTCTTCATGCTAACAAAATTATCCAGCTTGAATATGCTCTGCAAAATGCTGAATATAGTCTAGCTACATATGCCAAACAAGCAGCTGAAAGTATAGAGAAGGTACAATACATTGAAAATAAAAGAAAAGCAATTAATGAAAAAGAAGATAAATTTGATCATGATAAGCTCAGTGACATGGAAAAGACTCTAGCAGAGGCTAAGAATAACCTAAGTGACGCTGAGGCCAATATAGCAAAGTGGACAAAGGAACGGGATAAGTTTTTATCAAAGATCCAGGAAGCTTACAAACAGGAGTCAACTGCCATAGAACAGGAACACGTTAATGCAAAAGATACTTTTAATACTGCTAAAGAAGATCTAGAAAATCTTGTAAATTTGCGTAAACACCTAGATGTACAACAAGAAAAATCTGCAAATTCTTCTAATGATCTCATTGAAAAGTCCTGTAAATCGCTGGAAAGAAATCTATGGTATATGGAATACAAGTCTAATCATGACTTAAAGGAAGCCATAGATATGATTAATACAATAGATATACATTCTATAAATAAGCAAGCTCAAGAGATAATAAATGGATCTGAAGCTCAGATTCCGCTCTGTAATAGTCTGGATGGTGAGAAATGGCTCTTTACCACAAGCGGGCTCTGCATGAATATAAGAGAACTGAGAAATATCAAAGTTGATCCAGAGACAAAGCAGACTCAAATTCAGTGGAGAGAAGATGCAACAAAACTCACTATATTTGGTTCGAAAAAATTTGCAAAAAGAATATCTTCCTTTCATTTGGATACAGACACCAGAACACTCACTTTTGAAACGCCAGGCACTCATTACAAAAGGGGGCTAGGCGAGAATGAAAGAAGTGTCTGGAAAGTGACAAATAATGGCAAAGAGGAAGTCTACAACGCTGATGAACTTGATGGAATAGAAGTCATGCACCATAAACATGACCGAGGGAAGGATGAAATCTCAGTTCAGACTACCATTAGGACTCTGCCCAAAAACACGGTCAATCCTGATGACCTTTTTGATGGCTATAGCCGTCTTCATTTGCAAACCATGAATAGGTTTAACACAAACTCGGGTGAATTCATTGGCCCAAACAATAAATTTAGGAAGCCAATCTTGCATTTTGACTTTACCGAAACGGTCAATGCTCCAGGGGTTGGACTGCTATTCCACGAAGGAGAAACTAATCGATCAATACATCCAGATTCAATTGTTAAAGTTGATAGAATGCTTAGCGATGCTAATAAGATAGAAGAAGAAACTAATGCAAAGATAATAGAATACGCTAAATATAGTAAAAATATTTTAAGGGATGCGATTGAGAGTCAATCTCGAGAGAAAATACAACAGGTCATGAAAATTTTAGAACAAAATGATGCATTGGCAGCATCCGAAAATGCTGCGATGAACTATAGACTTCAGAATGCTCCAAAAGATGTTGACGAGGTAATGAAACTCAAAGAGACGTCCAGGACTTATCTCAAAGAACTAGCATATCGTCAGCATGAGAATGCAAAAGAACTCTTTGAGTCAAGAAACACCTTTAATAATAGATTAAAACTATGGATAGAACACGCAAATAATGAAAAAACTGTCATGATAAGTAAAGAACAGGCTTTAGAAGCCATTAATGCTACATATCGCTTAAAAAAGCATAATTTTCAGCTCTTAGTAGATCCTAATAGAGATGGAGAGGTAAAGTGCTCTAATCCTGACTCACTTATGCTCATTGAAGAGTGGGAAACGTACGCCAATAAAGATCTCTCTGAACAAGAAAAGGACTATCATCAACGTCTAGAGAACTTTATTATGGAAAATTGTCATTCCTATTGGAAAAATTATATGAGTGTCATAAAGGCGGCAAATTATGCAGCAAAAGGAGATGATCAGCTTAATAATGCAATTAAATCATTAAAAGAAGGTTTAAGCCTGGAGAGTGGACCACTTGACCCATCATATACTGCGGATCTCGGCGATACAGGCAAAAAAATCTTTGGCTTTTTGAATGCATCAAGAAGGAGTGATGAACAGGAGTTAGTGCGCTATCTTCACAAAGCCTTCAGTCAAGCAAGAACCGAAGGTGTCGACCAACTGCTCTATGGATATCTATCGATTGCAAAGCATATCCAACAATCCAAACTTCAAGCTCTCAAGATTGCAAGATATGCTCTCAGCCCTTCTGTTTCATCAAAAGATGCGTTACAATCTCTAGAAGCGATGCCGAAAGATGAGCTCCCCATCTCCACTTATCAAGAGAGGGAGAAGCCTACTAAGTTACAACAAATTGAGGATGAGATGGCTGCATTAGCTCAAAAGATTCCATATAGTATTCCAGAAGAAAAATCTCCACAAGAATTTGCCATGCATGTTTCTACTAATCTACACAAATACGCTGTTCTTTTACATAAATATAATATTGAATTAGCCGATAATACTCATTTAAAACAGTCTCTTGAGCAGCATTCAGAAGAACAAATAAAGTATATTCATCAGAATCTTATGAAATTGCATGAATTAGAATTTAAAAAAAGAGAAAACAGGGAATTTGAAGATATAAGGCAGAGATATCGCAAGGAAATGATGCAAAAACAGTTGCGCATGAATATCATCTATGCTCTGCTCCTACCTTTGCAACAATCAATACAAGCTCTCAACAACTCAACGACAACGGCTGGCACTGCTCTCTATAGAGCAATATTAACAGTTACTAAGTAGAGACTAAGGTATACACAAATATCTTCTCGTATCAAATCTCGCTCTAGTAGAGGTTACAGGAATTTCGCTAAGAGATTTGTGGCTGTTTTCAGCAAGTCAGATTTTCCCTTTACTCCAAACTGCCTCAAAAAGGTCTTGCATATGACGTTACGTCATACCTTATACTTCCAAGCGAAAGGAGGTAGCACTTGGATCACCAATATTATACAACTAGTCAATTTGCCCAGAAAGCCGCCGTGACTGTGCGAACCCTGCGCTTTTATGACAAAATTGGCCTCTTCTCGCCCTCTGGATATACACAGGCGGGCCATCGGCTCTACACGGATGAGGATCTGTGGACCTTGCAACAGATCCTAGCACTGAAATTTCTAGGGTTCTCATTGGAAGAGATCAAGATTTGTTTGCAGACACGTCCAGAGCATTTACAGGAAACTTTGGCTGTTCAGAAGGCAATGATGCAAGAGAAGCGTAGCCAATTAGATCTGATTATTCAGGCTATTGAGCAAGCCGAAACCTTGCTACAGAGCAACCAGGGAAACTGGGAAACGATCGTCAATGTGATCCAAGTCATGCAAATGGAACAAGATAAAGCATGGGTCAACAAATATCTGACCCCAGAACAACAACGGAAGATGGCAGAAATCTCCAATCAGTCATACAGCCCTGAAGCTGCTCAGAAGCTAGCACAATGGAGCAAAAACTGGACAGAAGAGGATCAGAAACGTGCAAGTCAACAATGGGATGCAGTTTTTGCAGAACTGAGGAGACTAGTGGCAGATGGCGAAGATCCGACCGGTCCGGGAGGCCAAGCTCTGGCAAAGCAACATCGTGAGCTGATCATGCAGTTTAGCCATGGCGATGCCGATGTCGAGGCAGGCTTGAGGCAGTGGTGGAAGATCTATAACGAGTTGCCTGCTAGCGAGAAGCCATTAAAGTATAGCTATAGTGAGGAGGAAGCAACGTTTCTGCAGAAAGCACTAGAGTACTATAAACGGGGACAGCAATAAGAGATGCACTGGGTTCTGAGACGGAGATCTTTCTCTTATTCATCAGAACCCCTTCTTCAGGTAATTTCTTTTACCACTCATCAAAGCTATTGTCCCTTCCTGGGTGACTGGTAGTACACGAACGATCACATAGGCCAAGAAGGCAAAACTGGTGATAAAGAAACTGACAGGATAGGGGAAATAGAAAGCAACCAGCAAGCCTGCCCAAGTGAAGAACACGGCAAGCAAAACAGAGATCAGAATCACTAACGGTGGATGAGTTGAGAGACGTTCAGCAATAGCTGCAGGTGTCACCAGAAGTGAGAAAATAAGCAAGACGCCAACAACTTGTGTTGCAGCAGAGACCGCAAGGGCAACAATAATCAGAAAGATGATGCCTACCAGACGTGTGGGTATCCCACGTGACTCAGCTATCTCTTCATCCAAAGAGGCAAAAAGTAACGGACGGTAGATGAATACTATTGCCAAGAGTGTAGCAACACTTGTCAAACAAGTTACCATCACATCATTCTGACTGATACCAAGGATTTGCCCAAAAAGAATGGAGTAGGCCTGGTTCGCATACCCAGAGTAGAGTGAGAGAAAGAAGATGCCAAGACCAAGTGTCCATGCTAGGACTACCCCAACAATGACATCTCGTCCATGCAGACGTTTCCCTAATGCACCCATGACCAAAGCGCTACCTATCGTAAATACCAGAAGGCCAGAGACAGGACTTGCTCCAATGACCACCGCTCCTGTAGCCCCTGCAAAACCACTGTGGGAAAGCGCATGTCCAGCAAAGGAGAGATTACGCAAGATCACAAAGTAGCCGACAATACCAGCAACAATTGCAACCACTGTTCCAGCAGCAAAGGCATTTCTCATAAATGCATACTGAAAAATGGTCTGAAAGTCTTCTATTGGGTTCCAGGAAAAAGGTGTAAGACTTGCTAGTGTGAGCGATCCCATAGCCATTGAGAAGGTCTCCTATTTCTTTTATTCCATCCATCTTGCATTTGCACGAAATACAATGATTATTTATTTATTCGCAGCAATTGCAGGAAAATGCACCATCTAACCCGAAGACTAAGACACGCCCTCGGCTATCACGCATGACTTCCACTGGCGCATCATACATCTGCGTTAGGTGTTCAGTGGTGATGATTTCATCCGGTTTGCCAATGGCAAGCTTCCCTTGGGCCACGTATAACACTCGATCAGTAAAGGGTAGCAATGGATTCACATCATGAGAGACAAGCAGAACAGTCATATTTCGCTCTCTGGCTACTTGGGCAACCAGTTGTGCAATGGCATGCTGGTTCCGCAGATCCAAACTCGCTAGCGGTTCATCGAGCAGCAACAGACGAGGTTGACCAAGCAGAGCTTGTGCAAGCAGGAGACGCTGTTGTTCTCCCCCAGAAAGTCGTCCAATGGCCCGATGCGCATAGGCTGTAGCCCCAACTGCATCGAGCGCTTCCTGCACAAGTGTATGATGCTGCCGCTTGGACACAAATGGGAGTGGAATACCCCATTTGTGTCCATCTATACCCATGGCAACAAAGTCACTCGCTCGCACCATCAGATCTGGATCAAGTGTCCGACGCTGGGGAACATAGCCGATCAGGGAATTACCACGTCGTGGTGCTTGTCCAAAAACCTCTATGCATCCCGCACTTGGATAGAGTAAGCCAAGCAATAAACGGAGGAGCGTCGATTTTCCCGCACCATTTGGTCCTACAATGGTCACAAACTCGCCAGCACCAACAGTGAAAGTTCCACCACTCCAAATAGTGCGACCCCCTAGACGAACTGCAACCTTCTGGGCAGTGACAATATCTGCACGAAAATCTCGTATCTCTTCCTCATATAACCATCTATGTTGTTTGACATTCTGAAGAACTTGCATACTTTTCATGAGCTTGGCATCCTCTCTGTCTTTCCTAGGCCGATGTAGCAGAACTAAGCGCCTCCTGAAGTTTTTGTAACTGAGCAACCTGCCAATCCTGAAATTTTGTTCCAACCGGACGAATGGTCTCAGTAATTTCAACAATAGGAATATGCTGTTGCTCTATCTCTTGTTGAAGATTCCTCGTCTCGTTGGAGAGAGTCTGGACATTAAGCATCATCACCTTTATCTGCTTATGAGCAATCTGCTGATTAAACTCTGCAACAGCACTTGCAGGTGGATCTGTCCCATTGTTCTCAGCATCTAAATAGGCCTGGGGAGTAATCAGATCAAGATTGAGCGCTTGCGCCTGATACACATAGATCGATTCTGAGGAACCAATCTTCTGGTTGACAAACTTCGTCTTAATGGCATTAATAATCTCATGATATGGCTTGAGCGCGCTCTCGAACACCGCACGCTGTTGGGAAAAATAGCTGCTATCCCCTGGGTCGAGAGACTTGTAGTCAGAGGTGATTTGATCAGCAACACGCTCAACATAATCGGGGTTATACCAGAAGTGAGGATTGTCACCCGCTTTCTTTCCCAACAGGCTCGCCACTGTAAAAACTTTCCGTCCACTGACAGGATTAGCAGCCATTAATTTGCTCGCCCAATCATCATAGCCAGCCCCATTGAGAATGACATAATCTGCTTGAGCTAATGTACGAGCATCATTTGGTGTGCTCTCATAGTCATGGGGATCACCCGCAGGATTGTTAATAATGCTCGTCACGGTCACACGAGTCCCACCGAGCTGACTAGCAATACTCCCCCAAAAATTTTCGCCAGCAACAACATTGAGTTGCTTTCCACTTCCCTGTTCATTCGTTGCGCAACTTGCAAAAGGCAATAAAACCAGAAATAAGATCAGAAGGACCGGAGCAATCCTCGCCAAAGGCGATGTGATCCCCTGGAAGAATACTTCCTGAACGGCACGTCGTTGGTGACGTAAAAAATATGTTTGTAGCATAGCAATTCCTTTGCGACGAGAAACCTTCCCAATTTCAGATTTGTCTAATGATACAATATCTCATTAGCTTCCCTCATTGTACATGAGATGAAAAGCTTTGTCAACGAGAACTGCCCCATGACTTCTCGATAGTCGGCATGCACAGAGAAGAAGCTTGAGTTTTCCAATCTGGTGAGTAAAAGCCAATTATTAACGAGACAATGTATCAATAATATGCTATACTAAGAGCACACATCTTTCTGATGTGGCCATCAACAAGTTTGTATCAAAAAGAAAGGATGACACACGATGCCAAAAACAGGTCAGTTATCCAAAACAGCACGTGCTTCACTTGCAAATAGGACCTTTATAGACCACCTGACGAATCATAGAGATCCGATGAGTGGAGAACGTCTTCTCCTTTCCAATGTTCTTCCTGTGAAAGTCCTGAGGAATGGAAAAGCATACATGACCTACTATGCCAAAAATACCTATAAAATTCCATACCAGAGGGTATGGCTAGAGGAGGCACAATGAAGCCGATTCCTGTCACTGTGCTTTCTGGCTTTCTCGGAGCTGGAAAGACGACTGTCCTCAATCATGTTTTAGCAAATCGTGAGGGACTACGTGTTGCCGTTATCGTCAATGATATGAGTCAGGTCAACATTGATGCGCAGCTCATTCGCAATGGAAATGCAGCGTTGAGCCGCACCGATGAAAAGCTCATTGAGATGACCAATGGTTGCATCTGCTGCACCTTGCGTGCTGACTTGCTCAAAGAGGTCGTGGCACTCGCACGCGAAAACCGTTTTGATTATATGCTGATTGAGTCTACTGGTATTTCTGAACCATTGCCAGTTGCAGAAACCTTCGCTTTCGCAGATGAGGACGGCCAATCATTAGCAGATCATGCACAACTAGACACCATGGTCACAGTTGTAGACGCTTACAATTTCCTGCGTGATATTCAGGCGGGAGAAGATTTGAAAGAACGTGGGCTAGAAGCAAATCGGAATGACGAGCGCACTATTACCGATCTCCTGGTCGACCAGATAGAATTTGCTAATGTGCTGCTTCTCAACAAAATTGATCTTGTCAGTTCTTCCGATCTCGATAGACTAGAAACCTTACTCCATCAGATGAATCCGATGGCCCGTATTCTGCGTATTGAACAAGGGCGTGTCCCAGTCAATGCCATCTTACATACAGGTCTATTTAATCTGGAAGAAGCCGCAAACTCTCCTGAGTGGCTCAAGGAACTCCCTGGCGAGCATGTTCCCGAAACAGAAGAATATGGAATTGGCAGCTTCGTGTACACGGCTCGTCGCCCATTTCACCCTCAGCGATTGATGGATATCCTCGGGAAAGATTTCTTCCCCAGTGTTATTCGATCAAAGGGATATGTCTGGTTATCTAGCAGGCACAACTACGCCAGCCTGTGGTCACAAGCAGGTCCAGTTATCAATATTGCCTATGCAGGTACTTGGTGGGCAACGGTTCCCAAGGAAGAGTGGCCTGATGACCCAACGCTCCGTCAAGAGATCGAGGCCATCACAGAATCAGAATATGGGGATCGACGTCAGGAGCTGGTCTTTATCGGAATTGATATGGATCG
>CBJMBI010000059.1:0-12882 GCA_966427955.1 uncultured Ktedonobacterales bacterium | reverse complement strand
CCCATTGTGACCCCAAGAATTGGACTCATTGCCGCTGGTGTGAGCTATGCATATGTTCAAGACGTATTTCAACGCTTCCCCACATACTCTAGACAACTTGCGCTCTTCAAACTAGGTTCAGTCTATCCACTTCCGCAAACTGATCTGCATAATTTTTTATTGCACGTAGATGTTGTATTAGTGCTGGAAGAGTTGGAACCCATAATAGAAACGCACATCTTGGCTTTGGTGGCCGAAGCTGGTCTGCAAGTCAAAGTGCTAGGAAAACGCAATGGGCTACTCCCACGCGTCGGCAACTATACTATGGAATTAGTGGAAAAGGCGATCGAAGCTGTGATTGAGCATGGCAGTTTGGCAAGACTTCCAGATATCTCTGCGGCGAATAGCAACAACCAAGACTCCAGTATCCTAGCATTGCCTCGCACATTAGAATTTTGTCCGGGGTGCCCACATCGCATGACCTACTATGCACTACAGCGTGCTATTGAACATCTGGGCTTTGGGAGCGATGAAGTTATTGTAACGGGAGATATTGGATGCACTATCATTGGTATCCATTCACCTCTCGATGTATGCTGGACTGAAGTCTCAATGGGAGCAAGCATCGGCATCGCTCAGGGTTTCAAATATGCTGGCATTGAGAAGCCTGTTGTTGCAGCAATGGGGGATGGAACGTTCTATCATAATGGCATTGCTGGATTGCTTAATGCTGTCCAATCAGGTGTGAACCTTACACTTATCATACTCGACAATCGTACAAGTGCCATGACTGGATTGCAACCTGATGCAGGCTCTGGCAAACGTGCTGATGGTGAACCGAGCATACGAGCAAATATTGCCATGATAGCACGAGGCTGCGGTGTTTCCTATATTAAGGAAGTTGATCCATATGATCTCCCCCGCATGATCGAAGAAGTACAACAGGCCATCACACATCCAGGTGTTGCAGTGGTGATAGCGAAAGCTCCCTGTACTACTCAAGGCGTGTTTATCAATGAGCAAGCTGTCCAAGTGGACCAAGATATCTGTCTAGCTGGAACTGATTGCCAGCATACTCCTTGCTATTCTAAAGTCGGCTGTCCCTCTGTACTGCTTCATAAGGATGACGCCAAGCTGTGCGTTACCATCGATTCCTCCACGTGTGTATCATGTGGCCTATGTGTCGCAGCCTGCCCATTTGGGGCAATTTTGCCTCTTTCTAAGGGGTAACTTATGGTTCTATCCAAAGCAACAAACATTCTTATTGCTGGGGTTGGAGGACAAGGTAACCGTACTCTCATGAGAATAATAGCTTTAGCTGCATTAGCTGACAATAAAGAAGTACGTGTCCGATCCAGTACTAGTTTAGGACGACTCGGTGGCTCTATCACATGTCATATTCGACTTGGTCCATCTGCCAGTGCTTCGATTCCAGTAGGAGAGGTAGATATCTTGGTAGCACTGGAAATGAATGAGGCATTGCGTGCTATACCAATGATGCGACGAGGAGCTTTAGCCTTCATTCACACATATCGTCGTATTCCAATTGCTGCCAGCATTCATGGTGCGAAATATCCCTCCGTGAAGGAGGTAGAAAAAGCAGGAACGGACAAGGCGATTAAAAGCATTTTTCTACCCGAAGATATTTTATCGTTCGATAATGATCTTCAAAAAAGATATTTCATTAAACCTGCCAATATAGTTATGCTAGGGACCTTCTGTAGCTATACGCAAATCCTACCTCGTCACCTTGTCGAGCAATCTCTCAGCCAATACTTGCCGTCTGATTGTGCTTTGCAAAATCTCCGTGCCTTCGCTATCGGTTGGCAACACGGAGAGAAAGAGGCAACGAACTGACATGCTGGACACTTTTTGATGACTGATCCTAGATGTATTGAGGGAAAATAGACTGATCGCAGTGGAGAAAAGGTAAAACATGATGTTTCTCCACTGCGATCAGTCAGATCGCCTAGATGCGCTCAAGCGGTTCAAAGCCCAGCGTGCGTAGCACATTGCTCATTGTTTGCGCTGTTGCCTGGACAAGGAGGCTGCGGAAAGCTTTGACCTGCTCATTAGTTTCCTTGAGGATTGGCGTTGTATGCTCGTAGAAGTCACTAAAGTGTGCTGCCAGATCATAGGCATAGGCTGCAAGGAGTGGCGGAGCAAGTTGTTCACACGCTTCGGCCAGACGGCGTGGGTAGGCATCAATGTGGCGTAACAGGTTCCATTCACTCTGCTCGAGTTGCGCTGGGAGTTGATCTAGCTGTCCTGGCATCTCATAATTGGCATCTTGTAGACGGCGCAGGATACTATTGGCACGTGCATAGGCATACTGGATATACACTCCTGTATCACCGTTTGGGCGCAATACCTCGTCCATATCAAGTGCGATCGTCTGTTGTAAATTGAAGCGGATCATAAAATAACGAATCGCTGATGCTGCCAGAATAGCGGCAGTCTTGTCAGACAGTTCAGGTTTATTGTCTTGTCGGCGGACTTCACGCATGCGCTCAATCGCTGCATTAATTAAATCATCGGCCTTGATTTCGATTCCCTTACGTCCGGACATAGCATAGTGTTCACGCCCATCAGAGGTATCTATTCCTAGCTTTGCTGCAGTAGAAGCTGAAAGTGCCACCACTTCATAAGCTAGGTGTATTGACTGATCTGCTTGCTCACTATAACCAAGGCGACGTAGACTCTCATAGACA
Source organism: uncultured Ktedonobacterales bacterium (assembly GCA_966427955.1). Classification (GTDB taxonomy): domain Bacteria; phylum Chloroflexota; class Ktedonobacteria; order Ktedonobacterales; family Ktedonobacteraceae; genus DASYAN01. The sequence continues at coordinate 10,192 of CBJMBI010000059.1, read as the reverse complement.
ACCTGTTGGAGATAGGACTGGCGCACATCGATGACATTGATAACACGTTTTGCATGTCCAAAGCGGCTATTGGGAGCCTCTTCGGTGATTTGGCTCTCCTCTTTCAGATACGGAGTCCACATAGTCCAAAGCTTACGTCCATCATGCTGGATACCCCAAGGCACAAATCGGAACTCAACCCCAAAATCATCTGTTAGACCAAACTTCCATAATTGATAGGCAATGTCTTTGGCCGTATAAGTTGCTGTCCCATCACTGCGTACCAGAATTTTATCACTTGAGCGGTCTCCCTCTTGGGTCTGAACCTCGCCGTCCCCAAAGGGCAGAATCCAGCAGCCAGCGGCATTCCCACTTTCCGGCTTTTCCAGTAGATTGCGCTCTTTGAGTATTTCAAACGTGCGAGTCCAGAGTCCCGCTTTCAAGATCGCTGACTCCCATGGAAGGAGGTCGTAGGAGATATTGAGACGTGACATTGTCTTGAGATGGGCCTGAACAATCTTTTGTGAGAGGTTTGCTGCCAGTGCAGGATAGTCTGGACCTAGGTGTGACGCAGTACCATGCTCAATCGCATGAAGCACCTCTTTACGCAATTGCAGTGCTTGCTGACCCAACTCCGAATCTTTATCGTCATAGACTCTGCTCACAGTGGTATAGACACGAGAGCAGTAGTAATCGAACGACTCATGAGGGAGCTGTTCATTGCCCTCGGGAAGCTGGAGTTGGCCCTGTTGCAATAGGGTGAAGCCAACTACTACATCAGCAACTTGGACACCCGAATCGTCAATATAGTTATCAGCCTCGACTTGGTAACCCTGTGAACGTAGCATGCGCACAACGGTGTCACCAACACATGCATTGCGCAGGTGTCCGACATGAGCCGCTTTATTGCTATTGATATTGGTATGTTCAACAATCACTTTGGTCCCAACACCAATATCGTTTTGGCCGAAGTCTGGTCCTGCCTCGGCTACCCGCTTGATAAGCTCTCGACCCACCTGTGGGCGGTTGAGACGAAAATTGATGTAGCCAGGCTTAGTGGCAGTAATCTCTTCAATCGTAGGAAGAGGTGTATCACGCAGGATTGCGGCCAGTGCTTCAGCAATTTGGAGTGGAGGACGTTTAAGCTTGTTTTTCCCTGCCCATGCCATCACGGGCATGGAGTAGTCACCAAAACTGGTCTGGGCTGACACACGAAGGTCTATTGGTAACTGTGCTACGTCGAACGTAATTTGCTCTTGCCTAAAATAGGTCTCCACTGCCTGCTTTATCAGTCCTATGAGGTAGTCATGCAGGTCTTTTGGGTAAGTTCCGATCATGGATTGTCCCTCGCTAAAAATTGTCATCATACACCATCAATTTGTAAAATGTGGGCAAAAGACAGGGCTTTAGCCATGGAGATCCTGACCCAAATTCGACCTGTCGATATCCGCAATTATAGAGCATCTCGTGACCAAACGAACGGAAGCAGGTCTTCTAGTAACTTACACGGTGTTGAGATGAAAGTCATGGGATTCCTGACTATCCTTCCTTCCCTTCGTGTCTCTTAATATAACCTAGCTGGGGACTCTGGTCAAGCAGCAAAATTGAAATCTTGTCTCGAATGCTGCAGGTAATAGCTGAGAAGACAATGGCTAGATTGCATGTGAGAGTTTCTTGCCAGGAGCTAGCTGGCGTGTGACTTCCATATGTCCTAACAGCACAGCGCAGCGTTCCATTGCTTTGAATAGGCACATTCGTACAGTTGGTGCCTTGGTCTCTATCCTACCTGTAGATGTGCCAAAGCGTGAGCCGACATAAAGATTGAGGAAAGAATCGGGAAGATTATCAAGTATCTGATGTACTTCTTGTATCCATCCCTCATAGGAAGTTGTCAGATTAGCGAGTGTGCTCTGATGTAGATATCCAGCATTCTGATCTTGCACAAGTCGTCTCTCTCCGATTGGTATTAAAACCCAGCATTCAATTTCCTGAATGAGCTGTGTTGCTAGGCTATACAATGAAGAGAGGTCAAAATAGGCCGACGACCAATGAAGAAGATCTTCGGAGCAGTGTTCACATAAAGCCAGAACATGACGCCCAAGCGACTCCAGTTGGCATGCCCATTGTTGTGCCTCGCTTTGCATTGATTCGTCTTTTTTGGCCTTCATACTTTTTTCTCCTTTTGTCTTATTAGAAAATACCAGGGTTGCTCACCTTCTTTCCTACGAAGGTGGTACGTAACATCTCTGGGACTGAGTTTCACACTTCCTCATGAGGCTACATCAACGCGAGCTAGCAATCTTCCTTATTATTTCACAATGCCATGGTTTTTACGTATCTTGCTGTGTAGTGCTCAGCGATGTAAGAGTTACATATATTTATGAGTTGTATCAGAAAGACAGTATCCAAACGTGTCATCTATGAGAGTCCCATAATGCTCTTGAAAAGAAAATACCACTCGAAAGATGAGGTGCAAAATGGCAAATACTATACCACAGGCCCGAAGTAGGATGACTGATACAAATGCAAGGCCGGAACAAAATGTTAGGGTAAATAGTAAGGAAACAATCCTGCGATATGTAGTCGCTCCTGGAGGAGTTCCTCGTCATTCTATACGACCGTACTATCTCCCTTGGCCAGTCTCCAAGCCAGGATCGCTGGCAAAACAACCTCCATCTGGCCAATGGCCAATCAATTTATTGCGGCGTGAACAATTAGTTGAAGTTGGCTATGGTCAGGTCACAACCGAGCAAAGTTAGAGATAAGGGAGGTTTTATGCCAAATGTTGAAGAAGTTTTATTGGCAAGAGTTTCTTTCATTACATGCTATGCTTTTCGCGCACTTTTGAAGGCAATAGGAAAATCCTCCATTTTACAGGGAAAGCATGAGATTACAGTCTTTGTACCTTGTGACGTTGCGTTTGAAACGCTTTCTGGAGGGACTGTCTATGATCTCCTCAAGGATACTCATAAACTTGAGGAGCTTCTCAATTTTCACCTTGTTCCAATGAGGATGACGAGATGCGATGTGGCCAACTTGGCAGCGCAATTTGCTGATCAAAATACCATCCCAAATGTCATTCGTCCTCGTGCACAAGCTCTGCAGGTTGGGACGCTATCCATTTATCCTTTGACTGTAACTCTTATGCAGGAGGAATTGCGAGTGAACGATGTGAAGGTCTATGAAGCTGATTGTGTGGCAGACAATGGAGTCATTCATATCCTCAAGGACATCCTCTGGCCTCCTGGGCTCAGTGAAGCATCTTTTAGGGGTTCAGGTTATCTACAAGGCGTTCTAACTTGAACACTCTTTCCTCAATATATGCTCCTGCCTTAGGGATTTTTTCTCTCCTAAGCATATGAGGCGTCCTCTCAGGGAGGCCTATGCGTTAGCGGTCTGCCCTGGGACAGTTTGCCCTGATACTCCTGCTTCAGTGAAGGTGGCCATTTCATCAAGAATGGCAACAGCATCATTGATAAGATGCATTGCCATAGCTGCTCCTGTCCCTTCGCCTAACCGCAAATGCAGATTGAGCAATGGTACAAGCTTCATGTGTTCTAGCAGAATGCGATGGCCAATTTCTACAGAGGTATGTGCTGGGATCAGATATGAGCGCACGGCGGGATATAATTCTGTGGCAATCAATGCTGCTGCTCCTGAAATGAAGCCATCGAGAATAATAGGGAGACGATGAGCAGCAGCTCCCAAGATCACACCTACCAAGCCTCCAATTTCATATCCACCTACTTTTGCCAAGATATCAAGAGGATCGGCTGCGTTGGGACAATTCACTGCGAGTGCTTGTTCGATGAGTGCTACCTTCTGGCGCCACCGTTGCTCATCAATACCAGTCCCATGGCCGGTTACCTCAGCAACCGGGCAACCAGTAATAGCAGCAACGATAGCGCTAGCAGCGGTTGTATTGCCAATTCCCATTTCGCCTGTAGCAACGAGATCAAGTCCTTTAGCAATCTCTGCAGTGACAAGCTCAATGCCTGTTGTGATCGCAGCGAGAGCCTCTTGCAAGCTCATTGCTGGGCCAAGATGCATAGGACGTGTGCCATACCCGATTTTCTTAACTAGCAGGTGGGGATGAGTAGGAAGATCAGAGGCAATCCCAAGGTCTGCAATCACGACGCGTGCATCTGTCTGTCGAGCTAACACATTGATGGCCGCTCCTCCAGTGAGAAAATTCTGGACCATCTGGGCTGTCACTGCTTGAGGATAGGCGGATACCCCCTCGGCAGCTATGCCGTGATCTGCTGCTAGCAAGAGAATGGCTTTTCGTGGAAAGCGTGGGCGGGGATGTCCTACGATTCCTGCTAGCGTGATTGTCAAATCCTCTAACTGTCCAAGGCTGCCCTGCGGTTTGGTCAATTGGTCATGGCGCATACGTGCTGCCTGCATTGCAGCTGTATCGAGAGGAGAAATCCGTGCAGCCACTTCCATGAGTTGTTTTACGTAGCTTCCTGATTTTTCTTCTGGTATTGGTGGTGTTGGCAAGAAGTGTTCAAGTGCTGGCCAATGGGCATGGGTAGACTGTCCCCAACGTTCATAGAAGAGAATATCCCCCAATGGAAGCCGAGAACGCCATCCCGCTTTTTCTAGCTCGGGTTGCTTTTCAAAACGTTCAGGGTATCCCATACACAGATAGGCCACAGGTACAATGTGATGTGGAATATCCAGAATGGCCCGGAGTTGAGGCAGCTTGAGGATAGAAACCCAACCGACGCCAAGTCCTTCTGTACGTGCGGCCAGCCAGAGATTTTCAATGGCGCAGCATGTCGAGTAGATATCAGTTTCAGGAATGCTGTTACGACCAAGCACAACTGGGCCAGCACGCATTGGATCGCAGGTAATACAAATATTGAGAGGAGCATCTAGTATTCCAGCGAGTTTGAATGACAGATACCGAGACCGTTCTGGCTCATCAAAAAACTGTGCAGCGGCTAGGCGCTCCCGCTCGAAGAGATCTTGCACCTGTTGGCGAATCCCTTGGTCTGCTATCAGGATGAATGTCCAGGGTTGCATAAAACCAACTGATGGGGCATGATGTGCAGCATCGAGTACTCGTGCTAACACCTCTGGTGGCACAGGGTCAGGACGAAACGTTCGCACGTCGCGGCGCTGATATATTGCCTGATAGACGCCCTCACGCCATGCAGGCGGAAAGACCCCCGTCAACTCCCGGTTGCTTGGGAGCAGAAACTCTAGTTTGGCAGCTTTATTCATACGGTCTCCTTTCTTAACATTGCGGCATGGGAAGTCCGATGGGATTGGGATAAAGAAGTATCGTGGTATAGGACGAACGAGAGAGCCATCTTGGCCAATAATAGGCCAAATGGTCAAGGCGACACTCCATAGGGGCTCCATATCTCACGGTAAGGGATGAGAGTAGTAGCAAGGGTTGAACCTACAATGGTTTGGAGTGTGAGTATCACCAACGTAGGTGTCGCCCTTGTGAACAACTGGAGACTAACTACTGTTGCATAGCGATAAGCGCATTGACACGACCTAATGATACACCAGTAGGCCAAGCAATAGCCAAATTTTCCCAGGTGAGGCCTGCATCTCTTGAGCGAAATAGGCCCTCATTATTGCCTGCATAAAAGACACCTGGCTCAGCCTCATCAGCCGCTAGCACAGAAGCTAGCAAGCCGCGCGGTGTAGGTAGACCTGTCTGTACTTGTTGCCATTGAGAGCTATCAGATCGGCGATAGATAGCTGACTCTGCAGAGGGTGGATAGTGTGCCTGTTCAGGACCAGGGGCCGCCGAGATTATGATGGTGTCGGGATCAGCAGGATGTACTGCCACACTCCATAGGTAGTGATACTCGAGCCCTTCATCGGGTCGATACCATGTCTCACCACCATCGTCGCTGCGGACAAAGCCATTTCCTGGTTTCATGAAACCATCACCAGCCGCCGAGTATAATCGGTCTGGTGCTAATTTGTGCATGACCAACGTATGAGTATCAAATGGTCCGGTAGGTTTGTGATCCTCCCATGTCTCACCTCCATCTAGGCTTCGTACCAGTGCACCCGCCTCTATCGCTGCAAAGATGCGACCAGTGACCAATGGATCAGGAGTAATCCAGCGAACATGGCTCGTGTATGGCCGTGGCGGAAAACTCCAGGTCGGTGCGGATGGCAACTTGCCAAGTGCAGTAAGCTCACGCCACGTATGACCACAATCCTCGGAACGGAAAAGTGTGCTTGGCTCAGTGCCCGCATAAACGACACCGTAGCCATCTACTTGTTCTCGAGCACTTACTGCCACCGACAAAACTTTCTTATAGGCAATGCCTGCACCAGCATACTCCCAAGAGGCTCCTGCATTCTCGCTGTGCCATAGTCCTTGGTCAAACGTGCCACAGTAGACTTGCTCTGGGTGTGCAGGGTCCACTGCCAGACATTGTGGCTGACTATTGACTAAATGGGTGTCAACTTTCCATTCGTTTTTCTGCTGGCTTACTACTACCAGTGCCTTGTCGATTGCAATGTACAGTTTCATCATAGCATATCCCTCTTTCTGTATCGACGTTTCTGTCAATGGATTCTACACTAAGGATTACACGGTAAGAAACCGTATCCTGATGACATGGACAGACTGTCAAACTTTTTGTTTTTCTATTGTATTTATCTCAATGTTGAGACTCTATGAAAACATACATTAGAGAGAAAGGTCTCTTGTGACTTGTGTCTAGACCCGTCTGGTTTTTTCTAGAACAGGCCCACGTTATTGGATTATTCTGTTTAAGATAGCTAATTAGTACTAAGAAAAGGCTACACATGTCAAGAACCTGTTATTCCAATACGCGGATATCGTTGTCTATACTGGTCTCTATAGAAAGGTCCTTGCTTGTACCTACGAAAAACAACAAAGCAAGTAATAGAATAGCTGCTTATCAAATTAATTTGTGCTATATCAGTAGCATCGGGGGTACTACTGGAAATGATCTAGCTTATTCCTGAGTTTTCCCTATTTTGGCTCACACGTGCCCTCACTTCTCAAGCCATTGTCTAAATGTACTCCCCCAGAGGTAGATAATTTCGTTGTCTTAGGACTACAAAGTAATTCTTCCCATTTATTGTTATCTGGAGGCTTTACACATGACTGACAATGTTATACAATACTACCATAATCTTATGGTAAATGATTGGTTATACACTTTTTCTTATTCCCTTGGAGGGGAAACTGACGAAATTGTGTATGTGGCCAAAAAGAAGGAGAGAGTAAATGACTCAACAAGTATTAAGCGAACTGTTAACCGTTTCTGAAGTAGCCCAGATCCTCCGTGTGGATGATACAACTGTGCGCCGCTGGGTTAAGCAAGGTGTCCTTGAGGCCGTAGTATTGCCTCATGTAAATACACGACAGGGATACCGCATCAAACGGGAGACCTTGAACAGGCTACTCGGCGAAAGTACAGCTGCTGCCGAATAGTAGCCAATCAAGAGCTGCCACGAAGCGGCGTAGAGATGTCAGATGGTTTAAGCCAGCGATCTCTACGCCGCTTTTTCTTGGAGGTATTTCTTAGCTAAGTTAGTTAGAAATTGGCCTCTTATCCGTCACAAATAAGTGGTTGGGTATTTCTCAAGTGTATTCCCTTCTCAGTTAGCATAGCTATGTATGGCACAGTACAAGCATTGCTAAAGACTTATTTTGTGTGTTTTGTTAATTTTCTAGATTTGTATGAGGGTTATGTGTATTTCTATTTTTTTGGTAAAAATGTTCAGATAGTTCAAAAAAGGGTAGCCAAGCTATGGAGAAAAGCTTTGATGTTCCTGTGTACATGGGAACTTTACCCAATCCTATTGCTAGCCACATTTCTTCGGCTATACCGTATCGATACTGTGGCGTTTGTCGATGATAATGCTGTTGTTTTCAAGATGGCACGCGATGCCATTGTGCATGGCCTCTGGCCAATTACGAGTAATAGAGCTTCACTCGGTATTCTCAATTTTCCTCTTGTGGTCTATCTTTTCATGTTACCTGCAGTTGTCAGCTCAAATCCCTTATGGGCGGAGGTGATGGTTGGATTACTCAACACCATAGCTGTCTTGCTGACATACCTTTTTGTACGTCGTTACTATGGGAGACTTGCTGGAACCCTTGTTGCCTTTCTTTATGCTACTTGCGTAATGGCCCTGGCTTATAGTGGCGAGATATGGCCACAAAGTGTGCTACCTCCTTTTGTCATGCTCTTTCTATGTTACCTATTTAAAGGTGTTGTTGAGCAACGCCGAGGATGGTTTTTGCCAGCTATTTTGCTCCTCGGGATGCTCTACCAGATACATGGAAGCTCACTGTTACTTGCTGCCTTGCTGCTTGTCTCTTGCATCTTTGCTTTCAAGACAATAAGCTGGTATGAAATTCCCCTTGCTATAGTGTCACTTGGAGTTGTGTGCTCCCCTTACCTATTTTGGGAATGGCAATGCCATTTTGCTGATGTGATCATATTGTTCAATGCATCAAGGGCGCCTGTACACATCAATCTGGATGCATGGGGCTTTTATAAATCCTTCCTTAGTCCCTATATTCTTAGTCCCTATGTCCAGAGTTCTGCTTCACGTAGTGATCTTTGGCCGATTGACCCTCATTCAGTCTTGGTAGATACTCCCTTGCGCTATCTACGAAGCCCATTTCGCTTAGAGTATGCATTGATGCCATGGTTCCTTCTGTGTGGTGTGCTGATCACGGCACTACAAGTATTCCAACCACAACTTTATCACCTATCGGCCAAGAAAGTCGGCGGGATCACAAAGAAAAAAGGAAGTATCCGCAATTGGCTAAACGACTTGTGGGTCTCACCAGATCGGCAAGGGCTGCTCCTGTTACTTATTTGGCAAGTTTTGTTGCCTATGTCACTGATCCGCCATTCTATTCCTCTTTATTCTCACTACTTTATTATCTTCTTGCCAGGACAATTCATTCTCATTGGGCTTTTCTTCTCCAATGTGATTAATCTTGTTCAATCTTATCGGCCTCAATGGAAGATGCAAGCACGCTATGGCGTGGGTATCCTAGTAGCTTGTATCATCGGGGCTCAATTAGTTGGAAGTACAAGCCAGTTGATTGATAGGGTCAATGGAAATTTTAATGGGCAAGCATTCTTTCCTACTTACAATGACCTTTCCTCCTTGCAACATGTGCTTCGGGAAGCTGATCAGGTAGCACAAGAGCAACATATCCATCGTATCTATCTCGCTACAAATTATTCAACTGGTTCGGCTATGCGCTATCTGATGGAGCAGGAAAAGACTCCTATCACTGCCTTTGATGACTGGCACTGCATAGTGCTTCCTAGCGTGAGTGTTGGACCTGTCATCTTTATTTCACCATCTTCTGATCCACAGATTGGTCCCATCATTGATCGCTATGCAACTATAAAATTGGTAGATCAACCTAGACATCTGGCTAATCCACCATTTAGTCTCTTCATTCTCACTGCTAAATCTGAGGTTGCTCCTACAACCCATATATTCACACGTGATATCCAATTGTTGGATCAGCATGCATTTTTAATGCAGGACACTATCACCCATAGTCGCTGGCTTGTAACACATTGGAGCGTGACGCACTCAGAAAAGCCTGTTAATCGCACATTTTATGTAACCCATTTTGATATCCGACTGGATGGAAAGCAGCCAGCAAGTGAACCGATTGAATGTAGCACGACGTCTCTTTGGAGAGGTGATCAATACTTTACGCTGCAAAGCTCTGGACTACATGGCGAGATACCAACATTTGTAACTGTTCAGGCATATTCTTTCACAAATTATCCGCTTACATTTCCTGTAGGTCCATTGACTTTGTCAACATTTATTCAGTATGACTCGCGGGAGGTACCATTGCAGACAGCTGATGGTAAGACAATCATTAAGCTTGCTATCCAATAAAAAGAAATTAATAGAGTCCTTTTCTTGCTCTCGCCTTTCTGGTCAAACCCTTGTTGCCATTGAGCATCTCTTGTCTTGCTTTGGCCTTGGCTCTTGCCTTTCTAGTCAGAGCCCATCTACTGCTATTGATGATCTCATCAGAACTCATTGTCCCTGAAGTTCCTCCTGGCCCGTAATAAACCGAGGAACTGCTAATTTTAACGCCCGTTCCAACGGCTAGAACTATCTCTCTCGTCACTATACTAGCTGTCCCAAGGGCCTTAGTGATAGATGCCCCAACCAGAGTAGGGGATGTTAGCACGATACATAA
>CBJMBI010000058.1:0-12892 GCA_966427955.1 uncultured Ktedonobacterales bacterium | reverse complement strand
GTTGTGATATTTGTCGCCTCTCGACAATTTTTCCGCAATCCCTGCGGTTTTTTTCCTTACACTTGTCTTTAGGAGGTGAGACACTATGCCAGTATCAGATGCATACACTAAAGCTGATAGATTGCATGAACTACAATTGCTGTTTTGGAGAAATCCCAAAAGACGGTTTACAACACCGGAAATTGCTACAAGCCTGGGAGTAAGTGAAGATACTGCCTTGCGCTATCTCAACATTCTCGGGAGTAAGGGACTCTTACCTGTGGTCAAGGATGGTCGTTTCTGGGTGTTGATGGAGGGAGCAGCGTTTACACTGCCATTGCCAGCTATCACGCTCTCATCTGCTGAAGCTACTGCACTATCGATAGCAGGGCGTCTGCTCTCGCAGATCCACGATGAACGCAATACGCATGTCACGCAGGCATTACTCAAAATTGTGACTGCCTTGCCTGAACCAATCGCTGCTCATCAACACAGGATTGTGGAAATTGCCAAGGAACGGCAGCAGAATCAACCGGATCGTTCAACTATCTTTGAAACCCTAGCGATTGGATGGGTCACACAACATCGTGTGCGCTTGCGCTATACCACAGCCGAAGGCAAGACATTCAAATGCACGTTCGATCCCTACCTGTTTGAGCCAACTGGCATCGGGCGTACCATCTATGTCATTGGCCACAGTACTCCGCCCAATAAGCTACGAACATTGAAGTTGGAGCGCATCGAGCAGGCTGAATTGCTCAAAGATGAGCCATTTGATCTTCCCGCTGATTTTGATGGTCCAGGACTTCTCAAAAAAGCCTGGGTGGTGATGTTCGGTGAGCAAGAGCCAATAACCGTTCGGTTGCGCTTTACGAGTAGAGTGGCCACACGTTTGAAAGAGACACTCTGGCACTCAACTCAGGTGATCAAAGATACGGGCGAGGGATGTGAAATGACGCTGAGTATTGGCGATACGCTGGAGATTGAGAATTGGATACGCGGCTGGGGACCTGATTGTGAGGTGTTGGAACCCCAAGAGTTACGAGAGAAGATGATTGAAGATATTCGCCGCTCTGCCCGCACCTATGGCATCACCCTGAGTGGGTCTAGTACAGCAGGTGAGGTCGACGAAGATCTGTTTGATACATTCTTTGGAGGCGATTAATATCATGTCTCACGAACCAAAACGCAAGTTACGGCCATTCCAATACGAGGTGCTAAGAGTCCTGCAAGAAGAGAAAAAGAGCGTCATCCTCCAGGCTCCAACTGGTGCTGGCAAGACTGATGCGGCCCTTCTCCCCTATATTCAGTGCTTAGAGCACGGTGATGACTGGCTTCCACGTACTTGTCTCTATGCCACACCGATGCGTGTGCTCTCCAACCAGTTTTATGAGAAATTTCGTGAAAGGATGAAGCGTATCGACCAGAAAAGGGGAGGGCGTCTCACGGAAATCTATGACAAGCTCAAACGAGAGCCAGTCTCGTTGCAAACTGGTGAGCAACCGAATGACCCACAATTTGAAGGATTGCTTACCTTTTGTACCATTGACCAGTTGCTCGCCAGCTTTCTAGCAGTCCCTTATAGCATTGATATGGGTCGTGCCAACATTAACGTAGGTGCAGTAATTGGATCATATCTTGTACTTGATGAATTTCACCTGTATCCACTGCTAGAAACCGATATTCTGGGGGCACGTACCACAACGTTGACGATGCTCCGTCTGCTCAGCTCAGTTACCCGCTTTGTCCTGATGACTGCTACCTTCTCAACGACATTGGTTGATGAATTGGCTCAGTTGCTTGATGCAGTAGTTGTGAAGGTAGACGACGAACAAGAATTACGCGAGATTGCTCACGGAAGAAGGCGGACGTTTGAGGTTGCGTCTTCAGAGATGAACGCTGATGCTATTCTGGCCCAGCATCGTCATTGTTCGCTTGTTATCTGCAATACTGTGTTACGAGCGCAGCAACGCTACTGGGAGTTGAAAGAACGTGCGGAAAAAGATGGCATCGAAGTCGTTCTCCTGCATAGTCGGCTCACAGACGAGGATCGTGCGGAACGTTCCAAGGCTATTATGCGGGAGCTAGGGCAAGCTCCCAAGAACTGGGAAAATGAGGAGCGCTACGGTTGGAAAGAGGGTCACTACTATGGCAAAAATATGATTGTCGTTGCGACACAGGTTGTTGAGGTTGGCCTGGACATTTCTGTTGAGACATTGCACACAGAACTGGCACCTGCAAACAGTCTCATCCAGCGGGCTGGACGATGTGCACGTTTTGCCAAGCAGGAAGGACGCGTCATTGTCTACGAGCTTCCTGAACAGGATGTCGAAGGACGCCCTCTAACGACTCTTCCCTATCCCAAAGCAATCTGTGAAAAGACATTGGCGGCCCTGCGCGAACTGAACCCACAGCAGGAGATTGGCTTTCAGCAAGAGCAAGCTTTGATTGATGCTGTACATACTGAGGAAGATAAGAAGCTGCTTGAGCAATATAATCAGCAAGATGATATTCAGAAGAGAATCTTTGAGAGCTTCTGCACGAATAATCGTAGCGTGGTCACTACTCTCATTCGTGATGTTGCCCAGGTACAAATCCTCATTCATGCCGATCCTAACGAGGCGATTAAGGAGGAGCCATGGCGCTGGCAAAGCTTTGCATTGCATCCAGCATCGCTTGCTAGTCGCTGGCAAATCTTGGAGCAGCGTGCTGCTGATCTTGATTTAGGCTGGGTAGGTCGGCAAGCCATCCTCATTCCAGAAAGTGAGGAGCGAGATTCCGATAGCAGGCAAAAGGCACAGTATAAATGGGATATCATTCCTTCTTCAAAAAGTACTGATGCCATGACAAAAACGTTAGCACAAACCCTGATGATTGTGCTTCATTCACAGCTTGCAACCTATCACAATGAACTCGGTTTCGTGCTGCTGGATGGACGCCTAGAAATAGAATCAACAGGCTATCAGAGTTCACCACCATTGGTTAGCGATGAGCAATCCAAGGATGAGAACAAGAGGCGTGGAAATCGCAGACCAACTCCTATCAAAGTGGAAAGCTATCAGACCCACATTAGTGGTCTGATGAAGGCATACTCCTACAATCCCGGGGGCATTCGAGCTAATATGCGCTATGTTGTTACAAGGCTGGAGGAGCTGATGGGCCTCCCAGCGGGCTCTATTGACCATGCAATACGTCTCGCAATTGCCTGTCATGATCTGGGGAAATTGAGTGTGTCATGGCAGCAATGGGCCTGGGAGTGGGAAAAACTTTTGGAAAAAGAAGGATATGACATTTCTGTGTTGCCACAAGGACCATTCTTCTTTGCCAAAACAGACTTTGATTATTCAAAAGAGCAACGTCTATTGCAAGGCAAGACAAAGCAGAAGAGGCCAAATCATGCTTGCGAAAGTGTGATGCTGGCAATAAGCCTGATCGCAAAGAGTCTAGGTGTAGAAGATGGGATTACTGAGAGTAGGTTAGCATCGCTTTTGTATGCTGTTTGTGCCGCGATAGCACGACATCATACACCACAAGCGCATGAAGCTGGTGAGGTCATGCTAGCACAGGGAGCAAAGGAAGCTGTTAGGCAGGTTCTTGAGATGGTGAAGCAGGATGCCACTTGGCAATATGATCTGTCCTTGCTCGAAACGGGACATGTTAGGCCTTGCAAAGTGGATGATATTGTAACAACACCAAAACGAGGTGCGCAGCATGAATTGGAGACGTGGTTGTACTTCGTGATCGTGCGAGCTTTACGGCTGGCTGATCAACGTGCAGGAGTGAGATGGTAATGGACAATATCTATTATGTGAGTAAAAGCAGCGATACTTCTGCTGATACACTCCTAGCAGTAGGCTTTGCCTCGTACATCGGCGACATCTACCGCGAAATACATGGGACAATCGATGGCATCTTCATCAGAGATATGGGGTCATGCTATGTTATCCAGCTACCCCAACCGCTTGGAGAGATTCAAGCGGTGAATCTCTCTGCAATTACCATTATCTCACCGTTCAGTACGAGCAAGCAGCGCGAGAAGCTTGCTCAGAAGGGCATGAATAGTGAGATGATTGCAGGTTTCGATTATGACGCTGAGATGGAGAAAAGCCGAATTTATCGAGCGCGTATGAAGGAGTTGCCTCGCCATCTCCAAACCCCTGAGGCTATTTGGAAATATGCACCAGAACTAGCCTCATTCAACTTACCTGAGCCTGCTGACACACGTTTAAGCCATTACCAAGCAATCAACATGATGAAAATTGCCGACACGTTCAACGGGCTGGTGCAGCGGTGGATGGATTTGACGGAGCCACAGAAACAACTCCATCTCGCTCTTCTTCTCAATCTCTTCAGTGAACCCGAAAATGATGTTGCTGCTGCTATCACTGCTTGGCAGAAACTGGCAAAAGAGGAGAATATCAAGAGCAAGGCGTTGGTCTCTGCGCTCCAGATCATTAATCCGACCACTGGCAAAGGAGCCAATCGCGCCAGGGCAGGCGAACTGACCATCGGTAACCAGGATAGTTTCTGGCTCTTAGAACTCCTGAAGTTTAGCGGTTTTATGGATGCTGCAGCTCCGTTAGTAGTGAAAGAGAGCAAAGATCGCAAGACCTATGTACTTCAGCCCAAAGAGATAGAGCTAGACAGATTACAGGCAACGATGCATACATTGCGTAAAGTGCTTTGGCCTAGCACGGTTATCAAGCTCGACATTCTCGCCTCACTCCGTTTAGCACAGATCTTTGTAGATCAATACAAACCACTCTTTGAGCAGAATGCAACTTTGAAAAAGTTCCGGCGGCACAAAATTACCAGTATTGCTCAGGGTTTTGAGGTGACGTTCTATAAAGATCTGGGGAGCGCCTATGCTACGATGAACGTTTCAGATCTTCATCTACCTGAATGGCTTCCCTCAATAGAGAATGCTGAAGCGGTGTCTGATGCGGAAGCATTGCTCGATGAACACGTCAACGTGATTCAGCATATTCGCAATCACAAAGGAGAGGAAGGAGCGGAAGAATATGAGCTTCTGCGCTTTTACCGCGATTTTCTCTCAGGGAACGATTTGCGTCCTTTCTGGAAATTTACCACGGCGTATAGCGGCTATCTGATGAGTGCTCTGGTGAGTAATCGTTATACGCCGCAATTGACCACACATGGATTGGAGAAATTGCTTATGGCAAGCAAACAGGAATATGATCTTCCATTAACTGAAATTATTAGTAACCAAGGATTTAAGCGTATCGCATATGCAATCCGGCAATCAACGGTGACAGCACAATATCGTTGGTCACAGCAAAATGATCGAACGTACGAAGTCCGTTACGGTTTAGGGCAGGATTTGATGCGCAAAGCTCACCATCGTGATGACTTTCTGTGTGCGCTCAGCCAATTCCTACTTAATTATAATGCTGAGACAGCACGTGAGGAGGAGAAGGCTGCACGAGATATTGCTAGTAAGACTGGGAAATCGCTCTATCCTCTGACCAGCGAAGAGCGTTCCAAGCGTAAGCTGCGCTTACCTGTCGCTACGGAGCATATCGATGAGATTGCCAAACTGATTGATCGCTCTGGCTCTCCCGAACTGATCGGCTCTCTGCTTGTCGCTTACGGTTATGCGCGTGATACCTTTCTGTCTCCGCGTAGCGAGCATCCCAACGCTGATCCACAAGAGAGTCAAATTGAAATAGAACAAGAAGGAATTTAAGAGGAGGTCCCTTTTTATGACAACCCCAATTGCATCCCTTTCCATCGCAGCACGTGCAACACTGAACATGCATAGCCTCAATAACGAAGGTGGCGAAGGTAACCAGATACAGACACGTAAGGTTGAGATTGTCGGGCACGATGGTCAGCTTTATAGCGTCAATGCTATTTCTGGCGATATGCTCAAACATGTGCTGATGGAGCACTTTTATCAGCATGCCCGTGCACGTGAGATCTCTCTCTGCCAAAGCTGTCAACGCTTCAACGTGAATCGTATCAATGCCGACGAGGATTTCATCAAGAATGCAAGCAAGAATGATGCCGAATTTATCGATCAGATGCTCCAAGCATGTGCACTTGATGACGTGGCTGGTATTCTCGTGACTCAGGGGCGCTCGACACCCCGTAAGTCGATCAGCGAGTTTGGTTGGGTTCTGGGCCTGCCGGGGAGAGTGGAAACTGACACGTATTTGCATGTGAAGTATGTCTCTGAACGGGGAAGCGAGAAGCGTGCCGAAGATGCGGAGGGACAGAAGACCGGGGCAAATCTGGGACAAAATATCTTTCATCGTCCTGCCTCTAGTGGTATCTATGCCATCGTCTGTCATCTGGAACTCTCGCGCATCGGCTACAACGATATCAAACAGAAATATGCACTTACTCCTGAAGAGCGTCAACTGCGTGCCTCTCTGCTACTGGAAAGTCTGTTGCACACCTTTATAGAGCTGAATGGCGCGATGCGCTCAACTCAATTGCCTCATCTGGTTGCCCTGCAAGGTATTATCACCACTAGCCTAGGAGTGACACCTGCACCTTTGATCAGTCCGCTGATTGGCGGTCCCGATGATACTGAAACATATCGTGAGCAGGCAAAGGCAATTGTCGCTGCATTAAATGGCAATCAGTCGCCGATGGTGCATGCTCATTCGTTCGATACTGTTAGTGACTTCGCAGCACAGATGCGGGAACTGATCGACTCGACTTCGCCCTTTGAATTAAAAGTAGCGCGATAATCTCTCTATAGAAGGAAGAAGTGGTATGTGGATCGTCGCACGCTATCTCTCGGTAGCGCCGTTCTCACTCAAGCCTGCTGCGGCTACTTCGTCTGGGGGCAAGACATTACTTGTTCCCACACCCTATGCAATTAAGATGGCATTACTGGATGTGGCCATTCGCACCCTGGGCCTACCAGCCGGAGAGCGTCTGTTTCCTATCTTGCGAGATCTTTCGATTGTCCTAGAGATGCCGCAAAATCTTGTGGTAATGAAGGGATTTAGTAAGATTCGGCGTCCAGTTGAAAAGAAGGACTCACAAAAGAAAGATGAGACGCGTGAAGAATTCGAGGCACGTCTGCACCAGAAGCAAGCCGAACGTCTGGAGCGAGGGCAGTATCCGTTCTATTCTACAATAGCCTACCGCGAATATGTCTATTACCATGAGCCATTTCGACTTGCGCTGGGGAATACCTCTGGGGCATCGTTTCCTGATGAATTACCACAATTGCTTTTGGGTATGAATTACTTTGGGAAGCGAGGCGGATTTGTGCAAGTCATAGAGCCTCCACAGGCACTAGAAGCATTGTCCGGTGAACACTTTGTGAACTTGACATCTGATGGGCAATCCTCCTTCTCGATAGAAGGAACGTTGCAGATGCTTGATGACTGTGGGAAAAGCCTAACATTTCAACGTGCCAACATCTATAGTGCAGAACGTGTCACAATGGGCAAAGATCGCATTCTACGCCATGTTGTGCTGCCCTATCGTATCACGCGTTCTAGCCGAAGCTATAGCTGGTACCAATATGCTCCGTCAGGACAGAGGGAGGCTGAGAATGGATGACCTAGTCACTCATCACTTGCTCTTCCGCACAGAAGTCGTCACGCCACTGGAATTGGATGAGCATAGTGGAGCAGCACTGCGTGGCAATCTCTTCGAAGCTGTATGGAAGCGTTTTTGTACCAATAAGTCGGCTCATACTTGTGCTGAGTGCCCTCTGCACACGCTCTGTCCGGTGAGTGCGCTTGTTGCCCCACTGCGCGAAGAGAATCCACGCGGACGTGATATTCCTCGTCCATATACGATCGTGCCTCCGTTAGAGGGGGCACGATACTATGCACCCAAAGAGCAACTTACCTTTGGCCTGACACTCTTCGGCAACATCATTCAGTTCTTGCCATACATTATGCTCTCGCTCACGCTCTTTGAAGCGGTTGGCCTGGGAAAGCGCATACAGGGACAAAATGGAAAACGGGGGCAGTTCAAGATCAAACAGGTAGAGAGCTACCATCCCCTCGGTGGGGAACGGCGTACGATCTACCAAGCCGGAAATCCTCAGGTTGATACCCCCACGCTTGCTGTCACTGCGGCAGACGTCCAGGCCAAGGCTGCGACGTTAGCAAAAGACAAGATCACGCTCAATTTCCTCACTCCGACGCGTATTAAGGATCAAGAACGACTGCTAGGACATGCCGAGTTTCGTCCCTTGATCCAGCGCTTGCTTGAGCGCTTTAGTGCACTGCGAGTCGAATATGGGAATGGGCAGGAGCTGTCATACGAGGAAAAAAAATATTATGCCGATCTCGCTCAGCAGGTTCGCTGTACCAATGACGCAACCTATTGGGAACAGCTAGGCAGCTACTCACGTCGTACGAGGCAAATTTCATCGATTGGAGGCATTATGGGGCGTGCCACCTTCTTTGGAGACCTCACCCCATTCCACGAGTTCCTGGTCTGGGGAGAACTGGTTCATGTTGGGAAGAACTGTGTCAAAGGCAATGGGTGGTACAGAATAGAAGATCCTGTCTGATGCGCCAATTTGTAGAGATATCAAAAGATTCAGCAAAAATTCCGCAATACCTGCGGAATTTTTTTGTAGAGTGTCTTCTAGAAGCACAAATAGTTGTGCCTCAATAATTTAAAAAGGAGAAGACACGATGGAACTTGTCGTCGAGGGAAAGGGATCTTTTGTTGGCAAACATCAAGGGCGTTTGCGTGTCACACGTGCACAAAAGACGGTCACGGAAGTACCATTAATTCACCTCAAGCAGATCATTATTGTGGATAGTGGTGTGAGCATTTCCAGTGATGTGATTCGAGTGTGCAGCGAAGAGGGAATTCCTATTCATTTTCTTAGTGGTCGCGGTGCAGCCATTGCCAGTCTCTACTCAGCAGGTCTAACGGGAACAGTGATGACTCGTCGTGCCCAACTGCTAGCCTATGAGCAGCAAATGGGAGTAAAAGTAGCAAAAGCTTTTGTCACTGGTAAATTGGAGAACCAAGCTAACCTATTGCGCTATATGGCAAAGTATCGGAAAGAGACTAATCTTGCCCTCCATAAAGAATTGATGCTCGTAGCGCTGGAAATGCGAGATTTTATCTATGAACTAGAACAGCTTAAGGCGGAGAAGATCGACGATGTTCGAGAGCAATTCCTTTCTATTGAAGGACGTGCTGCGCAACGTTACTGGGCAATGATCGGGCGCATTATTCCAAGCGAACTGCAATGGCCTGGACGTGAAACGCAGGGAGCAACCGACGTATTCAATGCAGCGCTCAACTACGGCTACGGTATTCTCTATGGGCAGATTGAGCATGCATTAACACTAGCAGGGCTTGACCCATTCGGAGGATTTCTCCACACAGACCGTCCTGGGAAGCCAAGTCTGGTTCTGGATTGTATTGAAGAGTTTCGCCAGGCCATTGTCGACCGCACCATTATCGGTCTGGTCAACAAGCACGTACCACTGGAACAGGACGAGCAAGGTCTGCTCACCGAAACCACACGCAAGAAGATCGCGGAAAAGGTCATTGAGCGCCTAGAGAGCAGCGAAACATATGAAAAGAAGCGACAGGCTTTGCGCTTTATCCTCCAGAGTCAGGCGCGTCATCTGGCGCTCTTCCTGCGTAACGATCGTACAGCTTACGAACCATTTGTAGCGGGATGGTAGGAAGGGGGAGAAGGCATATGCGTTACTTGCTCATCTATGATATCCCGCACGATGGGACACGCACAAAGGTCGCTGATGCCTGTCTGGACTATGGTCTAGAGCGCATTCAATATAGTGCATTTCTCGGAGAGTTGAAGAAGATACACCAGCGTGAACTTTGGCTTCAGATCAAACGCCGCGTAGGAAAGCACAGTGCGAGTGTCCAGCTCTATCCTCTTGATGAGAAGAGCTGGTCAGGGCGCTATATCCTAGAACAATCCAAGGAGGTCGACGAAGATGACAAACTGGCTCCTAGAGGTGACTGATCTCAAACAATACACTTATTGCCCACGTATTGTATTTTATCGGTATTGCCTGCCTACCATACGCCCACTGACTTTCTTGATGGAGGAAGGTATTCGCCAGCATACAGTGGAGGAGAATCGCGAAGAGCGGCGGAGTCTGCGCCATTATCAGATCGAGGAAGGAGAACGCTTCTTTCAAGTGGTACTCCAATCACAGACGCTTGGTCTAACAGCGCGTCTCGACCTTGCGATCGCGATCCCATCGCGGACGGCAGCCGGAGCCGAAGCTGTCGTTGTGGAGTACAAGTATTCCGAGCAAAAAGCAGGAGTGCACTTCAAACTCCAACTTGCGGCCTATGCCTTACTGCTTGAGGAAGCCTGGAATATTCCGGTCAAGCGAGGCTTCATCTACTCAATTCCGCAGAAGCGGGCTGAGGCGATCGCAATTACGCCACAATTGCGCAAGAAAGTGGTACAAACAGTCAATGACATCCGACGCCTGATAGAGCATCAACAAATGCCAGAGCCGCCTGCCTCGCAAAGTCGCTGTGTCACCTGTGAATTTCGCCGTTTTTGCAACGACGTTGTTTAGCGAAGCGCCCCGTAAACCCCCTAGCAAGAGCCTTGGGGATAGAAGGGGCGTTCCTTTTGTGGGGCTTGGGCGCAGGGGTTATCCAAATTTGCAAGAATAGATAGCTCAAGGTATTGGCAATAGATAGCCTCATGCTGTATACTATTCCCATGGGTAGGATGAGTTACAAATCAAACAAGAATGTGTTCTATTCTTGCAAATACCATATTGTTTGGTGTCCCAAGTACAGACGGAAAGTACTTGTGGGGCCAATAGATGCACGACTCAAACAAATCATTGAAGAGGTATGTCAGGAGCACAATTTTGAAATCCTAAGCATGGATGTCATGCCCGATCACGTTCACTTACTCGTTGAGTGTGATCCTCAATTTGGTATCCACAAGCTTGTGAGGTTGCTCAAAGGGCGTTCATCTCGTCTCCTGCGTCAGGAGTTTCCAGTATTGGAGAGGAAGCTCCCAACGCTCTGGACCAATTCCTATTTTGTTTCAACTGTGGGTGGAGCGCCTCTTGCAGTCATCAAACAGTACATAGAGAACCAGAAAAATGTCTAAAGAGAAGAAACAGGCACAACTGAAAAAGACACGCAAACAGAAGAGTCCGAACCTGCGCAACAAGGCGTTTAAATTCCGCATATACCCAACTGAGAAGCAAATTGGGAAGTTGGAATGGACGCTCAGACGCTGTAAGGAACTCTATAATGCTGCATTGCAAGAGAGAAGAGATGCTTATAAGATGTGCGGTGTGTCTGTTTCTTATTACACCCAGAACAAGCAACTGCCCGAGATTAAAGAGATACGGGAAAAATATCGAGATATCCATAGCCAGGTCCTGCAAGATGTGCTCACACGGGTTGATAAGGCCATGGACAACTTCTTCAGGCGAGTCAAGAACGGGGAGAAAGCAGGCTATCCAAGATTCAAATCAGGAGACCGATACGATTCGTTCTGCTATACCCAGAGCGGGTTCGAGATCATCAAGGGCAAGCTCAACCTCTCAAAAATCGGACGGGTCAAGATCAAGCTGCATCGCGAGATCCAGGGAACCATCAAGAAATGTACGATTAAACGGGAGGCAGACCAGCGGTATGTGATTTTCACGACTGAATACGAATTTGATCTCTCCATGGCCTTCCATTCCACAAACAGAGAGATAGGTGTTGATCTGGGAATTAACTCCTTTGCTGCTCTTTCAGATGGAACGTTCATAGAGAATCCCCGTTTTTACCGGAGTATTGAAGAGAAGATACAGACAGCTCACAGGAAGATTGCACGCCGCAAGAAGGGAAGCCATAGGCGTAACCAAGCAAAGAAGGAACTTTCACGCCTCTATCGCAAAATACGTAACAAAAGAAAAGACTTCCTACACAAGCAGTCACGGAAGCTGGTTAATGAGAATGCCGTTGTGGTGTTTGAAAATCTGCAAGTCGACAATATGACCAAGCGTCCGAAACCCAAACAGGACGAAAATGGAAAGTATCTACCAAACGGAGCCGCCGCAAAGGGTGGTCTAAACAAGAGCATCTTGGATGCAGGGTGGAGTGCATTTGTCGCTCTCTGTACCAGCAAAGCGGAAGAGGCTGGCTGTACAGTCGTCAAAGTGGCACCCCATGACACCTCCCAAGTTTGCGCGTGTTGCGGGTGTGTCGTGAAGAAGGATTTGAGTGTTCGCTTTGGCAGGGACGCTAGTGGGCATCTACTCTTGTCCGCATTGTGGGTGTGAACTGGACCGTGATCACAATGCATCCCTGGTGCGCCGTTTCGGTGCACGTAAGATTGCTTCCGCAGGGAGATGAGGTTGAGAGCAAATGACCTCAAGGACGCCCAACCTACCCGAGCTGGGGAAACTCAAAGGGGAAAGTAGCATGTTGGGAAAGCGGATAAACAGGAAGGTATGTACTGTGATGCTCCGCAAGTCCTGTACGCATCCTGGTGAGGCTGGACAATTGCCAAACCCAAGTTTCCAGTGGTCTAAGCATTGGCCCGTCGTAGCATACCTGAGACGACGACATCACAATACGCACCTTTTTAGGGCGGGTGCGACAACGTTCTCTGTGATGGACGACCAGTAATGAACTGGTTGAAGGAAACAAAAGGGCACCTACCCGTACTCGATACGTCTTACGTGCGCAAATACGGGATCGCCTACAAGACGAGAGTCTCATGGCGACGGAGTCTTGATAGTAGTCCGCGCTGGAGAACAAGTAATCCAGTACATGGCGAAGCGAGACAGGGAACATCGAAACCGAAGGATAGAGAGGTACGCGAGATGCGGACAGCCGCAACTATCTTGGGGATCATTCATGAACGAGGCAAAAGCCACGAACATGAAGGGTATGTTCCTGGAGAGCCACGTGCAGTGAAAGCTGCATGCGTGGTTCGGAGGGG
>CBJMBI010000057.1:0-13063 GCA_966427955.1 uncultured Ktedonobacterales bacterium | reverse complement strand
TCAATGCTGTCAATGTTCGTTTTGACCTCTGTTATTTCTTCACTGGTTACTGTTGTACATCCTAAAATAATGGTTGCTTTATGTACAACATCTCTTAGTGTAAAATTACTTTCTCTCTCTAATCGCTCAATGTTACTAACACGTCTCTCTAAGGTGTGATATTGTCTCTCCAAATCGTTAAGTCGTTGTTCCATAATGACTACCTTTCCTCCTTGATATCTCTCCTAAATAAACTTAACTATTTAACATCGCGCATGCTGAGCTGTACACGCCCACGCTGCATATCCACTTTCAGGACACGCACTTGGACAACTTGACCAACTGCGACAACCGTGAGTGGATCATTGACATAACGGTCGGCCATTTCAGATTTGTGCACCAGCCCATCCTGCTTGACGCCGATATCGACAAAAGCTCCAAAGTCTACCACGTTCCGGACTGTCCCTTGCAGGATCATGCCCGGCTGTAAATCTTCCATCTTGAGTACATCATGCCGCAAGATCGGAAGAGGTAGGGCATCACGTGGGTCTAGACCAGGCTTCTCTAGGTTCTCTAGAATATCGTTGAGTGTAGGGAGACCAACGCCAATTTTTTTTGCAATGTCAGCTAGTGCAGTCTGCTCACTATCAGGTACAGCCACCCCACGATGACGATTGGATCGGCCTAGGCTGTTCTGCAACTTGCCAAGTGTATTTTGCATCGCAAGCATCTGACGAAATTGGGCAATGCGCTCCGCTGGTCGGTCCTTCTTTTGATCACCGGGAAGCAGTTCTAGAAATGCCCGCGCTGCATCATAGCTTTCAGGGTGAATGAATGTATTATCTAGCGGTTCTGCACCATTGGCAATCTTGAGAAAACCCGCAGCCTGAACAAAGGTTGCCGGACCAAGGCCGGACACTTTCAATAGATCTTGGCGCGATTTGAATGGGCCATGCTCCTCACGATACTTGACAATGGCGTTAGCAACTCGCGAGTTAATTCCTGACACGTGTTTGAGCAACGCGGCAGAGGCTGAGTTGACCTCGACACCAGCGAAGTTTACACATGAAACCACAACGCGCTCCAGCATGTTCGCCAGTTCTTTTTGATCTACATCATGCTGATAAAGCCCCACACCAACAGCCTTGGGATCGATCTTGACCAGTTCAGCCAATGGGTCCTGTAACCGCCGCGCAATTGAGATGGTACCACGTTGTGTGGCATCTAGTGTGGGAAATTCTTCACGTGCAACATCTGAAGCTGAATAGACCGACGCCCCTGCCTCATTAACGATCACATAGCCAATCTTGCCTTGCTCTCCCGTTTCTTCCTCTAGCTGGCGGATCAGGCCTGCCACTAGCTGCTCGGTTTCACGCGAAGCAGTGCCATTGCCAATAGCAATCACGCTGATAGCATGCTCTACTAAGAGGTTACGCAATACCTGTCGAGCCTTCTCTTCTTGGTGGAGATAGATTGTATCTGATGTCAAATACTTGCCAGTTTCATCAACGACGGTCACTTTACAGCCTGTACGATAGCCAGGATCGATTCCTAGAACCTTCTTTCCTCGCAGTGGCGGCTGTAAGAGAAGATTGCGCAGGTTAGTAGCAAAGATATTGATGGCATGCTCTTCCGCCTGCCGTGTCAATTCTACACGCACCTCACGTTCCATAGATGGAGCAAGCAGGCGCTTATAACCATCCTCCATAGCATCCTCAAGGTACTTAGCAAATGGCGAAGTTGCTTTTATCGGATAGTGCTGGGTAATCTCGTTCTTGGCCTGTTCATAAGGCAAGGACACGCTGACACGCAATACTTCTTCGCGCTCAGCTCGATTGAGAGCAAGAATGCGATGTGGGACAAGTTTCGTGATCGTTTCGTTAAACTCATAGTAGAGTTGGTAGAGACCGTTGGGGTCCTTCTCAGCAATCTTCTCGGGATCAGCTACTCGCGCACTCATTGTCGAGCGCTTGAAGAATGAGGATCTCACAGTGCCACGAACATTGGCATCCTCAGCAATTGTCTCAGCTACAATATCACATGCCCCCGCATAGGCTTCCAGGCTAGTCTCGACCCCTTTCTCCGCATCTAAGAAGGGACGTGCATACTCCTCCAGCAATCTTTCTCCATCACCCGACAATTCCGCCTGCTGTAAAATAATCTCAGCTAGAGGGGCTAACCCCTTCTCACGAGCCACACTGGCACGCGTTTTACGCTTTGGACGATAGGGTAAATAAAGATCTTCAACTTCTTGCAGAGTCTTTGCTGCATCAATAGCGACCTGTAATTCCGGCGTTAATTTGCCCTGATTATCAATGAGTCTACGAACATCCAACTTCCGTTCATGCAATGCCCGTAGCGATGCGGTTCGATCAGCAATGGTCTGGATTTGGACTTCATCAAGGCTTCCCGTGACTTCTTTGCGATAGCGTGCAATAAAGGGGACAGTATTATTTTCGTCTAGCAGAGCAATGGTGCGTGCAATCTGCCCACTGTCTAAGCTTAGTTCGGAGCTAAGCGTTCGAGCAATATCAGTGACTGATAATACCTCTTCCTGAGAAACTTCTGCTACCCCAGAGGATTGATTTATGTGTTTCTGAGTTGCCAAATGCCTATGCCTACTTTCCTTCAAAAGCTCTGTGAAGCACCCCCTGCATTTATGCATAGGGCTTCTACAGCTACCCCACGGGGGATAACTGTGGGACACTTCCTGCCCCTTTTGATTTCTGGTAACGGCAAAAAGTTGACTTCACAGAAATGGTATCACAAAGCGTCAATAAGCTGGACGTTGACGCTTAGATGCCGCGATCTTCGACTGGAACCTGATAGTTCCTAACCAACCACCTACCCAGCCCAGTAGCCAAGCAAGCGTGATTCCCCCAACAGCCCAGACAAGAATATTAAACAAGAAAGGCTGGTCTGGCACAATAGAGAGAGCAGACCAGGATGGTTGAATATTCTGCCATGCTAGGCCAATTGCTTCTCCAGAACGCTGACTCAGATAATCAGAAGATGCACTAATGACTTTCAGTTCCTTCCCCAGCTTGAGAACTAGTCCAACACCCAGAGAGAACCAGAAGAAAATCGTCCCAACAAGACAGGTGTGATAGCCGGCCCGACCTCCACGGAAAAATCCACCACCTCGTCTGGTTGTCACAAAGCCTGCAAAGGTATAGAAGAAGAGAGCCATCAAGGTTGATAGAAAGAAACCTGAGTCTCCACCCGAGAGCACTACCAGAGCACCCAAAATGCCTTGTACGACTCCCCACAGACATCCCTGGTTGGCAGGATTGGGAAGGTGCCGCGATAATTTGGCAGGCGACATAGACTTCTGCACAGGCGGAGCCATCCGAGATCCGGCTCCCTTTCTCCCTTTGGGCGGCTGATTAGGAGAGTTAGGATGTGGAGCATGACGATTAGCCCCAGACGGCACTGGAGGTACTTGTGGATTAGCAGGATGTGGCGAACCACCAGAGCCATTTGAAGAGGGACGAGGCACAGGATTTGGCCCCTTGGGAGAGGGAACTTGTGGCATTGCAGGCCCTGATGTTCGAGCCATCGGCATGGAAGGTACAGGGACAGCAACAGTTGGAGCATACGGCGTTGACCCGGGACTCACCTGCACGGGTGGAGCAACAATGGTTTGATCAGCATAGGCCGTGAATGCCGGTTCACGCAACGCTTCTGCGAATTCCCGCATACTTTGATACCGATCACTGGCATTTATTGCTAACGCCTTCAACAAGACACGTTCCATCTTCGGAGATAGAGCAGGATTAAGCAGACGAGGAGCAATGAGATCGTCGCGCATTGTGCGGCCTAGAGAAGCGGGAGGTAATCTATTGGTCAATAGCAGATACATTGTCGCAGCCATAGCATAAATGTCAGATTGCGGACAAGTCTTGCCTACATACTGCTCAACAGGACTGAAACCCTCTGAGACAGCCTTGACCATCGTGCGAGTAGTTTCTACTGGGTCATAGAGTTTTGTCAGTCCAAAATCAACTAAGACGGTCGTCTGCTGAGGTGTCAGAATAACATTTCCTGGCTTAATGTCACGGTGCATAATCGGTGGATTGCGGCTATGTAATTCTTGCAAGACATCGACAATCGGAAGCAACCAACCCAGCACTTCGGACTCACTACAGGGACCGGGTAGCTGCTGATGAGGCTCTCTCTCTCCAACAAGGCCACCAGGAACACGGGTTTGCAGGAGTTGTAAGAGATTTTGACCCTCAATCAGCTGCATCACCAAGTAGAAACGTCCATTCGCCTCAAATGCATCATAAACTTCTGGCAGATGCTTGCTCCTGACAGTGAAGAGAACACTTGCCTCCATCAACGCTTGCCGACGCGCAGCAGGAGTTACATTATAAGTTTCTTTTATCGCACAAGGACGATTCCCTTCACTGGTATCAGCACCGCGGTAGACTGCACCAAAACCGCCGCTATTGATCAAATCACCAATGACATATTGGCCTCCGATCATCGTTCCCGGCACAAGTGCTACTGGCAAGCTCATAGTCGGGCAACTCCTCCTTCTACAAGGTGCATAATATCAATGATTGCCACACACCCCGTGACACATTCCTGACAATAATAGAAACGCACCAAAGCATCTACGATACAATGCTAGGCATAGTTACAGAACGTGGCCCAGAAAGCCTGCGTCGGATCTACAGGGGATAAACAACCTACTGAAGAAAGAATTTGACGCCGACAAAAAAAACTAGCATAATTAATTCGAACAGCCGATAACGCCGTTTGCAAGACCCTACACGTATGATACAATAAGCCCAGACTGAACTATCTAGGCACATGTTGCAGGAGAAGAGAGCAAGCATTTGGGACAAAATGTAATGTTTAATGCAGATCCTGACCGTGATAAAGCGGCAGAAACCGAACAGGAAACTCTACCGGAAGCAGATCTGAATAATCTGGCACAAAGTGACAGTTTACGCCTCTACCTTCGCGAGATTGCACGTATTCCTCTGCTCTCTGCCGCTAGCGAGGCTCGCCTTGCAGAGCTAGCTGAACGAGGTGACAGGGATGCGCGTAATCATCTGATCGAAGCCAATCTGCGACTAGTAGTAAGTATTGCCAAAAAGTATGTCGGGCAGGGACTTTCCCTAGAAGACTTGATCGGAGAGGGCAACATCGGACTTATCCGAGCTGTCACCAAGTTTGATTTTAGAAAGGGATTCCGCTTCTCCACTTACGCAACCTGGTGGATTAAGCAAGCTATTACGCGTGCTATTCTAGAAGGGACGCGAGTGGTTCGCCTTCCGGTCTACATTATGGAAGAGGTCATGCGCGTCAAACGTACAACCCGCCAGTTGTATCAAGAACTCGGACGTGAGCCAACCCCTGAAAGTATTGCAGAGCGACTCGGGATGCTTCCAGAGAGAGTGAGTGAGTTATTGATTTGGGCCGAGAAGGTCTTTTCTCTCGATGCACCTCTTTCTGAAGAGGAAGAGAATACTCTGGGCGATATTATCGAGGATATGCATGAGCGAGGGCCATCAGAGGTCACAGACCAACACCTGCTGCGCGAGGAAATTCGCAAAGTTCTTGGCCAACTTACTATGCGCGAACGCCAGGTCATTGAATTGCGTTTTGGTCTTGTTGATGACCATGACCATACTCTGGAAGAAGTTGGCAAGAAGTTAAAGGTTACTCGTGAACGTGTACGTCAGATCGAAGAGCGTGCAATCCGGAAATTGCGCCATCCTCAAGCAAGTCGCATTCTCAAAGATTACCTTGAATGAGACAAGCAAGTCAGAAAAACCCAAAGAAAGGAGGCGGCATTTCTCTCCATACCCTCTAAGATAGGGTATCTTGCCGCAATTTCAGATGGACGAACTGGCCGGGCAGTACCTGGGTGGCTACTTGCTGGAAGAAGAAATTGGACGAGGCTCAATGGGAGTCATCTATCGAGGGAAACAGATTGCGCTAGGGCGGGAAGTAGCAATCAAAGTGCTCCCCGAGAAACTGGCACAAGATCCCTCGTACGTCGCTCGCTTCATCCGCGAGGCACAGATCATCGCTGGCCTCAATCACCCTAATATTGTTCACATCTACGACGCAGGGCAACTCCATGCATTACTCTACTTTGTCATGGAGTTCGTACAGGGGCCAACACTGGCCAGCTTGCTCTCCATCGATGGCACGATCGTACAACATATGGCAGCCGAGTATGCCGCTCAAATTGCTGATGCTCTTGATGCTGCTTACAGAGAGCGCCATGTGATCCATCGTGACATCAAGCCTGAAAATCTGATGCTCAACCGTTGGGGAAAGATTAAGGTTATGGACTTTGGCTTAGCCCGCGCTCCAGGTGTCCAGACAATTACGCAGGCAAAGATGCTTGTCGGTAGCATTTATTATTCCTCACCGGAGCAAATCTGGGGACAGCCACTGGACAACCGCAGCGATATCTATGCACTCGGGGTTGTCTTGTATGAGTTGGTCAGTGGCCACCGCCCTTTTAATGGACGTTCGATAACTGACCTAACTAACAATATTACCTCTGGCAAGCTCCAACCTCCCAGTTTCTATAATCCTGAACTCTCACCCCAACTTGAGCAGATTATCTTAACTGCGCTGGCACGCGATCGCAATGAACGCTACAGCGAAGCGAGTCTCATGGCACAAGACCTACGGAAACTCAAATTTGATCTGCCCGCAGAGCCAGTCGAGCCAATTTCTCCTATCCTGCCGGCTTCATCTGGCCAAAGCCCTCAGTTGTCAAGAGACTATCCCCAGACACGACATAAACAAGCAATCGCCCATCCTCCTAAACGACCAATCCAGCGTCCGAGTTATCTCAAGACAACGACACAACCATCGGCAACGCCTTTTTTTGGATTTTCCAAACAGGAGAATGACGCTTCCTCTCTTGTACCTACCTCCAGCCAAGCAACTCAGAACGAGAAAGTACACCCAGAACAACAAGATCCATTTTCTCATCGCTCCGTTCACCTCTCAGAAGAAGGTGAAATGGTTGTTGGAGATGGAGCAATGCACCTCTCTCCATCTGATCCAAAAACAGAGCATCAGCATGGCATCTGGAATCAGTTGCAACGTTTGTTTCGTCCACCTCAGCGTTAAACTGAACTCTTCCTTCCCACTTAGCCATAAGCCAAACGCATAATAGCTTCCCGCAAATGTGCCGGGGCATTCACCATTGAACAACGTTCACGAATTAATTTCTTGATATGGGTATCAAAATGAAAGCGACAATCACAATGCGGGCAGACTGCAAGATGTCGTTGCACAATCTTGGCTTCATCCACACTGAGTTCTCGATCAATATAGAGATGAAGACGCGCTACCGTTTGGACGCAGTCCAGACATTCCATAAAACCTTCTCCATGATTAGCTCGCCGCGGAATTTGTTCATAGTACCATAACATGTTACTGAGGCCCTTTCATTCCCGCCTATTGTGAGATATACTGAAACCACTTTCCACCAAAAGAAAGTGGAGGATTAGCCATTCCCATCCAAAACAGCTCCCAGCCTTGGGTGAGATCCGTTCAGGCACAGTTTACTTTGTGCCCAAGCCCCATGGAAAGGAAGGCCCATTCCTCCCCTGGATAAATTACAGGGGTATCCCGGGCCACATTGGTGAATGCAGGAACAGTCAAATCTGGATGATCTCAACGATCTAATCCAGGAACAGAATCAGGACGAAAATAGACAGACGAATAACCTATCAAATGAAGACTTTGAGGCTGGCGTCCTTACACAATTAGATAGCCTTTATCGCACTGCGCTGCGCATGACAAATAATACACAGGAAGCAGAAGATTTGGTGCAGGAGACAATGCTCAAGGCGTTTCGTTTTGCACATACCTACCAGCCTGGCACCAATTTACGGGCCTGGCTCTTCCGTATTCTGAATACATCTGCAATTAATCGCTATCGTAAACAGGCTACCCACCCCACACCAGCATCACTGCCCGAAGGGGAGGATTTTTATCTCTACAACCGCATTCGGGACCTCAGTGGACAAGAACTGACTCAAGGAGCTGACGAAGAGGTCTTGAGCCAGTATCTCGATGAAGATGTCTATCAAGCCCTTAACAGCCTCCCACCCAATTTCAGGATGGCTGTCATCCTTGCAGATATCGAAGGGCTCTCCTATAAAGAGATCGCAGATGCATTACAGATTCCCATCGGAACTGTCATGAGTCGTATTTCTCGTGCCCGCCGCCAGTTACAGAAATCCCTCTGGCAGTATGCCCAAGAACGAGGCTATATCAGAAACAAAGCCTAGGGCTTTAATACATCTCAAACCCTAACTTCATCTTTAACCCACTACTTTCTCTGCCTTCAGACCGGCAACATCTCCCCTCAAAGAGCTGAAGGGAAACGGGAAAGTTTTTCTCTCTCTCAAAAATCAAGCTCGGTTCCTCCATGGATAGGCTATAGTGATTGACGAAACAGGAGATTATCTGTAAAATCGGCCTGAAAGCAGAGCAGAAATGAGGGATACCCGCTTCGATGGTAGATTTTTTGAGCCAACATGGCGATCATGACGGCCTCTATACACAGCCTGATCAGGACCCACTTGGTATTTTAAGTAGCACATGGACAGTACTACAACAGAGTCAACATGTGTGGATCAATCCCGAATATATAGAACAACTGAGTGAGCAATGGCTCCAGAAAGACACTGGGAATGCAAATACATCCCCTCCGCTGTGGGATGATGACTATCATTTTCACGACGGAACTGAACGTACTGTCAATTGGCTGTTGGTGCTAGATGCTTTGAATTTCTGTTTCTGGCCTGAGAAGGGACAGCCTCGCTGGTCTATCGAATATGGTGGAAAAACACTCAGTGGCTATTGGGCGGAAGCTGCTGCACTGAAAAGAGCAGTTGAAGAAGGTATTCCCCTTTGGGATGCCAAATACCTTAGTACTATTAGCAGTGAAACGGTTGCTCACATTTTTCGTGGAAATGGTACTATTCCACTTTTGGACCAACGTGTCTCTCACGCTCGGGAGGTGGGACGTGTCCTCTTAGAACGCTACAATGGACAATTTGTGCATGCTATTGAGCAAGCAGAATATAACGCTCCCAAACTTGTCAACTCGCTGGTTCGTGACTTCCCTTCATTCCGTGATATTGCAACCTATCGCAAGCACACAGTCAAATTCCTTAAACGGGCCCAGATCTGTGTTGCCGACCTTTATTATGCCTTTGGTGGTCAACAATGGGGCAAATTTGCAGACCTTGAGCGATTGACTATCTTTGCCGATTACAAATTACCACAAGTCCTACGTCACCACCATGTGCTTGAGTATGATTCGACACTCGCACAGCGAGTCGATAATCAGGAACTGCTTCCAATGGAAAGTGAGGAAGAGATAGAAATCCGAGCCGCTACTATTTGGGCCTGCGAATTCTTACGCCAAAAAATGCAACAACAAGGCCATACGATGATCGCCGCTGAGATTGACCAGCGACTCTGGTTAATGGGACAGGAATCTACCCAGATGCGACCATACCATCGTACACGCACGATCTATTATTAATCTTCTCAACTCCTGGCGAGGAATACATACCATTTGTTAACGGAAAAAGTTGGTTATATTTAGCTTATGCAGATACAAACCTTACTGGCAGCATTAGAACAGCCACCGCTACACATTTACCAGGGTGATGTGCTGGCTATGGATAGTGAAGTTACAGCACTTGCCTATGACTCTCGTAAAGTCATTAAGGGAGCACTATTTATAGCGGAAGCTGGTTACCACACTGATGGACGCCTCTATATCCATGACGCAGCCCAACGTGGTGCTATTGCAGCATTAGGCGCATCTCCCTTAGATGAAACCCAATCTCTTCCTATACCATATATTGCTGTAGCAGATACCCGTAAAGCTCTTGCAGATCTATCTTGCTCTTTCTACAGCTATCCAGCACAGAAAGTCTGCACTATTGGGGTTACTGGGACTGATGGAAAGACGACAACGTGCAATCTCATTAGCACTCTGTTTGAACAGGCTAGCAAGACGGTAGGACTGATAACTACAGCAAATTTTAAGCTTGCTGGGGAAGAATGGGACAACCTCTTGCGGCAGAGCACGCTTGAGGCTATAGAAGTACAGCAATTTCTCCATCGCCTAGTAGAGGTTGGTGGAACTCATGCTGTAATTGAAGCGACTTCGCATGGGCTTGAATTACAACGCCTACGTGGGTGCAACTTCGATGTAGCAGTCGTGACCAATATTACTCATGAGCATCTGGATTTTCACAAAACTGTTGATGCTTACCGCCGAGCCAAGGCACGTCTCTTCGAAATGCTTGATCCCACACGCGATAAGGGACTCGGTTGCCATCCTATCGCCATTCTTAACCGTGATGATGTCAGCTATGAGGTACTGAAACCTTATTGTCGAACACCAATTCTTGACTACGGGATTGATACGCCCGCCGCAGCACGTGCCGTTGATATCCGGCTTCACGCTTATAGTACACGCTTTCGTACCATCCTACCCGATAACGAATGCATTATTGAAACACCTCTTGTTGGCCGTTTCAATGTGAGCAACTGTCTAGCAGCTATTGCAACAGCTTATAGCCAGGGCATTGCATTAGAGACTATTGCACAAACCCTGGCTACAGTCAAAGGGGTTGCCGGACGTATGGAGCGCATTGACGAAGGCCAGCCCTTTAACGTGATTGTTGATTATGCACACACACCAGATAGCTTAGAGAAAGTACTCAACACCCTGCGTCCGTTGACACCAGGCAAGCTCATGGTTGTTTTTGGCTCAGCAGGTGAGCGCGACATTCAAAAGCGCCCTACGATGGGTCGTATTGCCGCAAAAATGGCCGATTTCTTCGTTATTACAGATGAAGATCCGCGCGAGGAAGATCGAGAAAGTATTCTTCGCGATATTGCCGTTGGTGCAGAAACAGCAGGGAAACGCGAGGGGATCGATTTTCTGTGTATTGCTGATCGTACGCAGGCTATTGCTACAGCCTTCTCACAGGCAAAATCAGGTGATACAGTTCTTTTAGCAGGTAAAGGACATGAACAAAGTATTATTATGGGAAGAGAAAAATTGCCTTGGGATGATCGGCGAGTAGCACGCGAACAACTCAGGGCTAAGGGATGAGCAACAAGACCTTCCTCCTGTTATCTGTTGAACGCGTTACTGTGAGTACGGCTAATTACGTTCCAAAGAGAGTACAGACACAATTTTCGTCTTGGGGAGCCTAGGAGTCCATATGAAACTACTACAAATAATACCTTTGGTATCTCGTTTACCTCTGGCAGCAACTCCGTCTCAGCAACTCGGTAACACTCCATCTCTGTGGCTGATCCTGGAACTTGTACTGCTTTTTCTCATCTGTACTATCGCTAGCTTTCTGCTATCAGGCCTAGCAAAAGCATTGTTCCCCAAGTTTCGGAGTGGCGAGCACAAGCCAGGAACTCACCGCCCCGATCTCCCTACAAACGGGCGGGAAATTAAAACCATAGAGTTGCCCCTGGTAGGAGGCCCATCCTTTATCCTGGCAATCGCTGGAACTGGTATAGGAGCAGCATATCTTCTCCAATTTAGCCAGCAACAATGGACTCTCCTGCTGATTGGTGTTGGCGCAACCGTGGGTTATGCGTTGGTAGGCTTTATTGATGACTGGAGAAAAGTTTATTACAATAGCGGCATTTCTGAACATGCAAAGTTAGCTGGCGTTTTTTTTGTAGGTTGTGCGGCAGCGGCACTTTATTTCTTTTTTCTTCCCGATTTAGGGCAACAATCCTATAGCATATGGAAAGATTTACCAATTCTTAATAATCTCTTATGTGCACATCAAACCACTTCAAGCACTTGCACTGTTGTAGCAAACTCTGTTCCTTATTACAGCTGGATGATATTTTTGATACTTCTGACAGGTTGCGTCGGTAGTGCGACTTCAATTTGTGTTGACTTTAGTGATGGGTTAGATGGTCTAGCAGGTGGGCTTGTATTTAGTGCTTCACTGGCAATGGGCATTGTTGTAGCCAGCTTGGTTGGTCAGGAACCAAAGGGCATTGTCTTAGAAGTGTTAGCACTACTAGGCGCTGGGGCGATTCTGGGTTATCTACCATGGAATTGGCCTTCCGCTTGGGCTGCCAGAAAAGGGAAGGCGACCCGACGAGCAAAAATTTATATGGGTGATAGCGGCGCATTGGGCTTAGGTGGGCTCCTAGCAATGATCGCCATTTTTTCCCGCAATGAGTTGCTCTTGCTCCTAATTGGTGGAGCTTTTGTCCTAGAAGGTGCCTCCGCGTTTATCTCTGCACGTGTGATGGTACGCATTTTCCGCAGTCGTCTGCAGGTCTTGCGATTCGCTAGCAGCACGGTATACGTCCCACATACAGAGTTCCCATTGCCATTTTTAGCAACACCGCTGCACCACCACTTTGATCTCCTGGGATGGGATCGCCGTAGACTAGTGTACGGGGCATGGGGACTAGGTGCTTGCTTTGCTGTACTTGGAGTTCTTAGTAGCCTTGATCATATTGCTTGGCAACGTTACTTAGCACGCTTTCTCTGTGTGCTCTTGTGGGCCATCATTTGGTCCAGCGGATCATGGTCTAAATGCTACTTCGTAGGGAAACACCCTGAGGGGCGTACACGTCGGCGAAGATTAGCCCTCTACTATGGTTACCCATATCGCCTACTAGGTATTCAGCTCTACCATCTTGTTGAGGTTATTGAGGCCAGTGAGGATGTTATCGAGACACCAGCTGAAGAGTTGGCCCTCTGGCAACGGATGACCATTTTCGATGCACGCTCAATGCTTGGCCTTTACTGTTACCGTGCAGGCTATTATCCCGCTGCCCTTGCACAGTGGACACGCATCCCTG
The DNA here is from genome assembly GCA_966427955.1 of uncultured Ktedonobacterales bacterium. Lineage (GTDB taxonomy): Bacteria > Chloroflexota > Ktedonobacteria > Ktedonobacterales > Ktedonobacteraceae > DASYAN01. The sequence continues at coordinate 214 of CBJMBI010000057.1, read as the reverse complement.
AACGGAACCGCATGCTGCGCCCAGAAATTGCTCATCTACTGGCTGACGTTGATAGAAGTCTTGCCTTGGAGAAACAGGAGACACAGCCTATGCGCCGTGATCAGCTTTTCACACCAGAGCCCATCCTTGAAGGCAATCTCCTTCCAGCCGACTTACCTAACCCATACGAGCCAGTGCGGCAGGAGGAAACAAGCGGCATGCTGGGTGTCTGGGA
>CBJMBI010000056.1:0-13089 GCA_966427955.1 uncultured Ktedonobacterales bacterium | reverse complement strand
AATGTCGATAAATCTGCTGGTTCATATTTCCGCCGATTTGTTCAGCCTGCTGGAGGGCTGAGCATGCTGCATCCATTTCTCCACATGACAGGTAGATACGTACCAGCATCGCATGTCCGCAGAATAAGTAAAAGAGCGAAGCATACGAGACAGCCTGTTCGCACAGTGAGATGGCTTCTTCTACTAGAAATCGTGCTGCATCGACTTCATTCCACTCACGCAGGACGCCTGCCAGCCAGACACCAGCCCAACCAGCCTCTGGCAACTTGGATACAGCTGACTGTGTCCCCAATTGCATTGCTTGCTGCGTCAACTGCTTCGCCTCATGTAAGCGCCCTGCTGCTATCAGAGTTATGGCCGTTACCTCCATTGTCTTAATAGTCAGAGCAGACTGGCCTGCCGCTTGGGCTAGATGAGTAGCCCGATATCCACTTTCGATAGCCACCGTTGCATTATTGGCCGAAGAAGTGTAATAGCTAATGAGTTGTGACAAAGCAACGAGTGCACGAACTGTGTAATTCTCAGCAGAGAGGAGGACCTGGGCCTGCTCACAAAGCGCCAATGCAACTTGTCCATCTTCGGTATAGCTGTACAGATAAGCACGAAGAGCAAAGACTTCCCCAAGCAGATCCATCTGCTCCTGCCGTATTTGTAGAGCGCGGTTTGCATGCGAAGCATCTTCTGAGGCTTCCGCAGAGATCGGTGTCTTAAGTGAAGCAGCCAACGTCACCTCTGCAGCATCGAGCCAGGTATAGAGGAGAGACTGTGGGGTAACAGTCCACAACATCTGGGTACAGGTTAAACAGAAGCGAGGATGGCAAGCCATAATGTCTGCAGGCAACTGCTCTAGCCACTTCCTAAGCAAGACCAGCGCATGTTTCCCTATTCCCCAAGTAAGTGAGATTACCGGGATATGTTCACGCTCGATCAAATCAACTGCCCACTGCCACTCATGGGCTTTGAATGCATGGAGAATAGCCTGGGTGGTCTGATGATGCTGGGCATACCAGCGGCTGGCACGTGCGTGTAAAATGGGTACTAGATCGCTATGGGTCTGCTCCAGTTGAGTGCGCAAAGCTTCGGCAAAGAGCATATGATAGCGATACCACTGGCGTCTGTGATCCAAGGAGACAACAAATAAATTGGCCTGTTCAAGCAGGCAGAGTATCTGCTGGCTGCCCATTTGCTCTAGAACTGCATCACAAAGTGAGGCATTGAGCAGGTCGAGAATGGATGTGCAAAGCAAAAAGGTCTGCACCTCCTGTGGCTGTCGCCGCAGCACTTCCTGGGTCAAATAGTCCAGAATGTAGCGCTGATCTCCACCAATCTCTTGCAGCAAGCTCAGAGGATCAGCACGCTCTAGCAAAGATAAACCCAGTAATTGCAAACCCACAAGCCAGCCCTCTGTGCGACTTGCAACCTGCTGGACCACCTCATTGGGCAACTGGATGCCCATCACCTCATGAAAGAAGGCACTGGTCTCTTCTACAGTACAGCGCAATTGATCTGTTCGCACTTGTAATGTCCGCCCGCCTGTTCGTAGTGATGCCAATGGCGGAGGGAGATCAGCCCGTGTTGCAAGGATAATATGCAATTGAGAGGGCAGATTCCCAATCAGATAGGCTAAAGTCGTGTGCACCTCCTGCTCAGTGATCACCTGATAGTCGTCCAGAATCAGTACAAAGTGATCCGTGCTTTCCACTAACAGGTTAATCATGCTGGTTAGCACATACTTGAGGGATAGAGCTTGTGACGACTGGAGAAGCTCTAATAGGGGGGTAAAAAGTTCAGGTCGATGAATATCCAATGCTGCCAGGACATAGGTCCAGAAGAGTTGTGGATCATTATCCTCCTCATCCAGAGAAATCCAAGCAACCACAGGGTCGTTTGTTGGCAAGGATCGAGCCCAGGAAGAGAGCAGAGTAGTCTTACCGAAGCCTGCAGCTGCTGAGACTAACGTGAAGGGATACTTCAGACTCTTATCGAGCAAGGCAGTCAAACGAGGACGCAAGATTACAGCCCCCGGTACAACGGGGACATAGAATTTGGTGGCCAGAAGCTGGTTCCCTACGAACATTGACCTATTCCTCGTAGACTGTCCAGTTGGCAAATGTTTCTACTTTTAAATGATCCATTCTTAGAATAAATTTGAAGATCTGCTTTCTGTATATTCTAACATAGCAAACAGTCCTCGTAAAGAAGATTCGCATATTGGTATTACAAACATTTATATTTTTCTCAATTTAAATTATATTTTTTATGTTTTATAAGATAATAAAATGTTTATATCAACATAATAATAAAATGTATTTGATGTAGTTTAGCCTCTTGACATCTCGTTATCAACATGGCATAGTACTGCCAGACTCTCATGAGAAAGAAATAAGCAAATGCAACAACTATTCGACTTGAGAACGAAAACATAACTTTCTGCGGGAAGTGCAGCAGCAATCAGCAAACTAGGAGGAAGCGCCTCTCTATCTTATTGTAGAGACAGTACTGTGCGCCTGAGGATTTGTCAGGAACCCGATCCCGTAAACGGGATGGACTTGTAGAGATGGAGTGGCATCTGCTCATCTTCTCTGCGATCTCACCTGACCAGACTCAGCCAGGACCGCAAGGTCATTGGGCTACGTTATCGACAAGTGTTCAAGTTCCTACCTGCACGTGCGAGGCCAGCGTGCTGCTCTAGAACTGATGGGTTAAACAGGTGTACGAGGGTGAAGCCAGTGCTCATCAGAAAGTACCGGGTCGATAACATTGTCGAGGCCACCATTACCCGGGAAACCGGTGAGGGTTTAGCCGTTCCCACCAAAAACGGCTTCCCCACAAGGGACCTACCCTACGCGGGCAGCTTTCTTTCCTCCCATCCCATGAATGGAATGGGTCTCCAGAAAGGGTTTTTATGAACGAATATATTCTTGTATGTGTCGCATGGCCATATGCAAAAAGCTCAACTCATGTAGGACAGATCGTAGGTGCCTACCTGCCAGCAGATACATTTGCGCGGTACCATCGTATGGCAGGCAACCATGTCCTCATGGTTTCCGGTAGCGACGAACACGGAACGCCCATTCTTGTCGATGCAGAACGTCAGGGCATTACTCCCCGTGAGTTCGTCACACGCTACCATAGGCAAATTTGCGAGGTATGGGAAAAACTAGGCATATCTTGGGATTTATATACAGAGACCGGTACTTCTAATCATTACCGTATCACACAGGATTTCTTTCTCACGCTTTATGAGAAAGGCTACATCTTCAAGGACTCGATGCTGTCAGCCTACTGCCCAACCGATCGTCGTTTCCTACCCGACCGCTATGTTGAAGGAACCTGCCCAAATTGTGGGTATACCGGAGCACGCGGTGATCAGTGCGATAACTGTGGTCGTACCCTCGATCCAATCGATTTAATCGATCCTAAATGCCGCCTCTGTACAGGCAAGGACAACCAATCCTTAAACAGGATCGAGATGCGCATGACAGACCACTTTTTCTTGGATCTGCCCAAGCTGCAAGAACCGCTCCAGCAGTGGCTATCCGAAGGAAAAGAATTCTGGCGTCCAAATACACTGGCCTTTGCTAAGAATTGGCTGAAAGACGGGTTGCGCCCACGTGCGATCACCCGCGATTTGGATTGGGGTGTTCCCATTCCTCTTGAAGGCTATGAAGACAAACGCATCTATGTATGGTTTGATGCTGTGATTGGCTACTTATCAGCCACAGTTGAATGGGCCGAAAGGCAGGGGACACCAGAAGCTTGGAAAACTTGGTGGGTTCCCGGTCAAGCTGATCCGCCTGTCAAACCGTACTACTTTATTGGTAAAGATAACATTCCATTCCATACAATCATCTGGCCCGCAATGTTGATTGGCTATGGAAATCGCAATCTTCCCTATGATGTGCCTGCCAATGAATTCATGACCATGAGTGGCGCTAAGGCTTCAAGCAGTCGAGGCAATGTGATCTGGACGCGCGATGTGTTAGAGCAATATGGAGCAGATACCCTGCGCTACTACCTATCGGCAACGGCACCAGAGGGACGAGATACTGACTTCACATTCGATGAGATGCTTCGTCGCAATAACGATGAACTGGTGGCTACCTATGGCAACGCGGTACACCGTACCCTGACCTTCCTACAGAGTAAGTTCGAAGGTACTGTCCCACAACCACAGGCACTCCGTGATGCCGACCATGAAGTCCTAGCAGAGGTGAAACGTGGCTTTGAGCAAGTAGGGCTCAACATTGAGTCGTGCCATTTCAAAGATGGTTTGAATGCAGCCATGACCGTTGCACGTGCAGCCAATCGCTACCTGGATGAGCAGGCTCCATGGAAGCAAATCAAAACGAATCGTGAGGCAGCAGGAACCACCATCTACGTCATGCTCCAAGTCATCAGCGGACTACATATACTGTTCAGTCCATATCTGCCCTTCTCATCGCAAAAGTTGCACGGCTATCTGGGCTTTGAGGGTGATGTGAGTCAGGAACATTGGCAACTGAGAGAGGTTCCAGCAGGAACGAAGCTTCCTATACCAACACCACTGTTCCCCAAATTGGATTTGCCAGCGACTGTGTAGGAAAAGAGGGAGGGAATTATTTCCCTCCTCCAGATGAGAAAGCATAGCCAGCGGCTTGTGCACCAATACATGCCGCTCCAACTACACCTGAGAAATCGCCGAGTTTTGCACGCAAAATTGGAGTATGCTTGGCAGGTGCCGATAGAGCCACGGTACGCACCCGGCGCACTGCAGTCTCAAAGAGCAGATCAATAGCTTCAGTGACACCACCACCGAGGATTAAACATTCGGGATTGTAGAAGTTCAAAATAGAAGCCAAACCATAGCCTAGATAATTTGCTGCCTCGGAGACAACTTCTATCACCAACTCATCCTTCTGCTGGATAGCATCGGCCAGGATACCAGAACGAATGATTGTATCGCCTTCTTTGACTAATCCCTGCATGTCTTTAGAAAGTATAGAAGGCCGCCCATGGCGAATCTCTGCCAAGATCGCTTTGGTGATCGCAGTTCGCGAAGCATATGCCTCCAAGCAGCCACGCCCACCACAACCACAAATACGCCCTCCAGCCTCAATGACTATATGTCCAATTTCCCCAGCTGTGCCAGTTAAACCCGTATATAATTGCCCATTTTGAACAATGCCACAACCAATGCCAGTGCCAATAAAGACACACACAAAATTGCCATAGTCTTTTCCCGCACCATAGATATATTCACCCATGGCTGCAACTTCAACATCGTTCCCAACTCTTACAGGTCTGTTAAAACGTTTGCCCAAAAGCTGCCCCAAAGATAGATCACGCAATGGCATATTAGGAGAACTGAGCAAAATACCAGCTTGGCGATCTATTTGCCCCGCTGCTCCCACCCCCACAGCCACTATATCGCCATCGGCCAACTTCGCTGCACTAACCGCTGCAGTTGCCAGTTCGAGAATTCTGCGAGCAACGAAATCCTGGCCCCGTTCTGCTCGCGTACGTTTACGTACTGAAGCAACTACTTCTCCAGACAGAATATCGACTACAGCAGCAAGAGTTTTGGTGCCTCCCAGATCAATTCCTAGAGCATATGCTTTTTGCTTTGACATATCTTCCTCATCTTTTGAAGGGCAAACTTAACCCAGGTTGAACGTCTAGATCGAAGCCATGTCGCTCGCCAAGACAGAGATGGAAAAAGGCCGCGCTAGCAATCATTGCAGCATTATCGGTACAAAACTCAATCGGCGGATAACTTAAGTGCACCCCCAACGGTTGCAGTTCCTGCAGCATCCGCTCACGCAAACTTGCATTGGCTGCTACCCCGCCAGCCAGAATGACTTGCTTTACTCCGTATTCCTGAGCTGCAAGACGAGTTTTTACTGCCAGAACATCTACGACAGCATCCTGAAAACTAGCAGCAAGCCAAGCCACATTAGGCGCTCCTTGTTGAGCAGATTGCTCTCCCATGCGTGTATAGCGGGTAGACTGGCCAGATGGCTTGTTTCCATTGATTTGGTGATTAGAGGCAATGCCTTCTGTAAGGTGAAGCATCGCAGTTTTCAGTCCACTAAAACTGAAATCATACGTGCCACGTAACCAAGCACGCGGCAACTGATATGCTTTGCGTGCTATACTTAGAGGCTTGTGCTGCTGAAGCAGTTGTTCTTCAGCCTCTTGAGCAATCTTCTGAATGGCCGGACCACCGGGATAGCCTAAGCCAAGAATACGCGCCACTTTGTCAAAAGCTTCACCAGCAGCATCATCGCGTGTACGACCAAGCAATTCATAGTGTCCATGATCACGCACAAGGACAAGTTCGCTATGCGCTCCTGAAATGACCAAACAGATTAGAGGGAAAAGAGGATCACCCTCCTGATACTCCCAGTGCACAAGCGCATCCTGCGGTGGAACAATGTCTTGCCGCAACCAATTGGCATAGATATGCGCCTCTAGGTGATTGACACCTAAGAAAGGACGATTCCAGGCAAGCGCTAGGGCCTTCCCTACAGTGAGGCCAACTAGCAACGAGCCCGCAAGCCCTGGACCGTAGGTAGCCGCAATTGCATCAATATCGTTCCATGAACAAGAAGCCTGTTCCATGGCCATTTCAATTACAGGCAGGATAGTAGTAAGCTGCTGACGTGATGCCACCTCCGGTACTACACCACCATAACGATTATGGATTTCGATCTGTGAAGCCACAACATTTGAGAGCAAATAACGACCGTCCTTAACAATCGATGCTCCCGTCTCATCACATGAACTTTCAATACCAAGTACAAGCATAGTTGAAATTTTCCCACGGACGCGATCAACCGAGCCCAACTATTCGCACAATAAATTGTTTCGATGAATTTAGAGATGAGATTATAGGGCTTCGAGCTTTTCCAGTAATCTGGCCTTCAATTCCAGGTATTTTTGCTTATAATCTGGGGAATTTATCTCATCAGTCCACATAATCAGTGCATCCTCTTGATTATCACTGTAGTAACGACGGCGCACACCGGCTTCGCGGAAACCATACTTGTGGTAGAGATTTTGTGCAGTAGAGTTGGAGACACGAACCTCGAGTGTTACCCACTTGGCCTTGATTGAGTAAGCAATATCTATTAAACTCACCAGCAAGAACTCACCTAAACCACGACGACGATAATCCGGATGCATAGCAATTGTTGTGATGTGAGCTTCATCCACCATCAACCATAGACCAGCAAAGCCAATTATTGCAGTAACATCTTGTGATGGAATACTTACTCCAGAACGGCCCGGCAAGAGCGACAGAGGAAAGAGACGACTTCTTCGCGGCTTCTCTGACTCCTGCGGCGGCTCTTGTGCTATCACTGCGTGTTCTTCCAAGAGATGCTCATCGCGTAAAACGATGTAATGCGCCCAACGGTTATCTTGGAGTTCCTTACGATAGGCACTAGCAGGCCATGTCGATGGATAAGCCAAGCGCTCAATCTCGATTACGCGAGGCACATCCGACATTGTCATTCTTTCAATGACGTAGCGCACCTTCTTCCCTTTCTATCGTATACTAACCTGTAAGATCACTGAGTAGTGCCGAGAAGCGGCTGCTTCCGAGTGCTCTTTGTAATTGATGGACGCCGTAAATAGAGTGGTTCGAGTATAAGAGGGTCATCTATCTGATTACCTCGCAGGCGCTGCAGAGCCAGTGAAGCAAGCGCAGAAGCACGCCTTGGAGCTTCTAATTTGTCAACAATGAGACAATGGTTCTGCAAGCAAGAAGATAAAGCTTGACGCGAAGCCGTACTCATTTCACCACAAAATAGGAACGGTAGGTATCCTTCCTCATCAGGTGCCGTTAACCAGTCCTTTCTATGCTCCTGCAAATAGGCAACTAAATGTTGAGCAGAACATAAAATATAGTCACCAAGCCGCCTCATATGAGGGACTCCTTCACTACCTGCCTCAGCTGGCTCTTCGAAAATATAACAGGCAGCATAAAGTTCAGAGCGGCCAGCCTCCAAGACAGCACAGACCAAACTGCGTGTATGTTGCTGTTGAACGGCAATAATATCCAGAGTACTCACACCTATCAGAGGTTTTTGCAAAGCAAATGCAAGCGTTTTCGCAACAGCCAGAGCGACACGCACACCGTTAAAAGAGCCAGGACCAATCGCCACAGCGATGGCGTCAAGCTGCTGCGGGGTTACCTGACACTGGGTTAAGAGGCGTTGCGTATACTCCAGCAATTCCACACTGTGATTATTGGCACTAGACCAAGTATATTCACTATATAACTCGTCCTCTGAACTCAGAGCAATACTAGAATAACGAGTAGAAGTATCAAGACTCAGTAATCGCATAGATTTTCTTCTGAGAACTTTCGTAGTAATTCACAATAGCGTGCACCCGTTGCCACGAATAACAGAGAGCGCTTTTCTTCATCTAACGCATTCAAACAAATAGAGAGCCGTTCAGCAGGCCAGAGAACATCAGCTTTGTCTGCCCATTCAACGACGCAGACACCAGAGCCGGGATTATAAAAATAATCCTCAAATCCCAGATCAACAATCTCATCAGGATCATCCAGTCGATACAGATCAAAATGATAGAGACTATGCACTCTATGGTCGCATTGCATAGGAACTCTCTTAGGCTTACCAGTTCCCTCGGAGACAGGCTGATGACAGCTATACTCTTTGAGAAGAGTAAACGTAGGGCTACTGACTACGTCTGCAATCTGCAAACCTTTTGCTAGCCCCTGAGTAAAGGTAGTCTTACCCGAACCAAGTTGCCCATTGAGTAGTATCAGCTCACCTCCATCTAACAGTTCCCCCAGAAGCATACCTAAATGCAGTGTTTGGGCAGAGTTATAGGAGATAACATCTAAGCTACAGGTTGCTTCTTCTTGCGAATATTCAATCACAATATGACTTTCTGGTACCATAAAAATCCTTCATAGCCCCTTCAGTCTCTGACTGATCGCAGAGTCTGATCAGGTGAGCTTGTGAGAAAGACTAGCAGATGTCATCCTCTCTTCTCAAGCCCATCCCCCTGTGTCCTTTAAATTTTAAAGAGAGTAGAGACAATGCCTGTTTATTGACCCCGTTAATTCCTTAAAGTTTATCAGGGGATTGGGTCCCCGAGCGGAGCTAATGATTAGCGATACTTATTATAGCATATCTCTAGCCTATAAAAATCCTTGTCTTTAGACCTATCCCATTTACAGGATTGGATTCCTGACTCTCTCTAACGAAGTTTAGCACCACAGCTTCGACAATAGAGAGCGTTAGGTCGAAGAGGATTGCCACATTGTGAGCACTGCTGTGTTGCTGACTCTTGTGCTCCACTTGGCAAGTCATCTTGCCAAGTAGGTGGAGGCGATGGAGAAACAGATGGAGGAGCATAGTTTGTTACTGGCGATGGAGCCAATTGACTCATCGGATAAGCCTCATTTTTGATTTCTTGCAATTGCATCTCACGCTTCTTTAAATCGTGATCCAGTTCAAAAATGCTTGCGCATACGCGAGAGAGTTGTGGATCGGAAAGTGAGCCTTGTCGATAGAGAGTCATTGCTACCTGACTCAAGTCCCCTAACAACTGTTGTCGCTGCTCCATGAGTTTGTCAATTTCACTCTGCTTATTGCGAACACGTAATTGCTTTTGAGCTTCCCAGCCTGTGCGGCTCACAGCTGAGTTTACAAAGTTCTTTGCAGACTCAAGAAAATCACTCATAAATCATCTGCCTCCCTATTTTTTTGGTGGCCAAGCCATAGGACGCGATAATGTTCATTAACACACCAATCTAGTATAAAAACACACCATGCCTACCAGACTTCAAAGTGAAAGAGCATAATCGAGTCCCCTCTCTTCACAAGAGATTACGATTAAAGAGCAATAATTGTCCATCCTTGATACATGCCATCCCTCTATTTGAATGATACACATTATCCAAGAGAACAACTTATTGCACGAGACTATCCTTCGTTAATAGCATGCTGATAGACACGGATCTCCTGCAACTTGCCGCTAGTACTCAACTGTACAGCAACCACATCAATACGCCACGATCGGTCAGCACAACCATGAAGATCAAGATAGAAAGTAGCCGTCCGAATCAATTTATGCTGCTTGCGTACAGTCACCGCTTCTTCGGGCAAACCATAGGCATTTCCACGACGGGTTTTGACTTCCACAAAAACCAGATCGTCCCCATCTTCAGCAATAAGATCGATTTCACCGTAACGACAGAAAAAATTGCGTTCTAGGATGTGATAACCACTTCGTACCAGTTCTTCAGCAGCCAAGCGTTCACCAGTCCGGCCAAGTCCATGACCAGCCACCTTCTTGGGCAGCTTTGTCTTGCTCTCCTCGATACGACACCTCTTCCTGACAGAAGCGATATAATAACTACGTTATACATGCCGCTGTGTTGTAGATTATGAGCAAGCATAGCGTACACATCAGATGATTGCAAGAGGCTACTGCCGCTTCTAAGAAAAGCGTAAGAAGACAAGCCGAGACCCACCTCGACGCTTTCCACCTATTCGTGTTAAAATAGGCCCGACAACAACTTCCACAAAATAAATGTCAATGTATGCCATCTATCTCTTTGAGGAGTTGTTAGCAAAGACTAGGAGAGCACAAATATGTCAGGACATTCAAAGTGGGCACAAATTCGCCGCGCCAAGGGCGTCAATGATGCACGCAGAGGACAACTTTTTACCCGGCTTGGCCGCGAAATCGTGGTTGCTGTACGCGAAGGTGGCAGCGGAGACCCCAATGCAAACTTCCGCTTACGTATGGCTATACAACGCGCACGTGATGCCAATATGCCTTTAGAAAATATTGAGCGCACCATCAAGCGTACATTGGGGGGTACAGAAGGAAGTAATCTGGAAGAGATTATCTACGAGGGCTATGGTCCAGGTGGCACGGCGATTCTCGTTCAGACACTGACAGAGAACCGTAACCGTACCGTTGCAGAAGTGCGTAATGCATTCAACCGCAATGGAGGAAATATGGGTGAGACTGGTTGCGTCAACTGGCTCTTTGAATCTAGAGGCGTAATTGAAGTCGAACTGCAAGGACGTGATCCCGACGAACTTTCTCTGGAGGTTATCGATTTAGAAGCCGAGGACGTTGAACCAGCAAATCCCGGCGACGAGACCTTGACTGTATACACGAATCCCGCAGATGTAGAAAAAGTTCGCAAGGCACTAGAAGCCAAGAAATATAATGTCTTGAAGTCGGAAAGCATGATGGTTCCCAAGACCAAAGTTGAATTGACTGATGAGAAAGTAGCGCACCAGGCCATTCGCCTGATTGAAAAGCTCGAGGATCTGGACGACGTCCAGAATGTGTATACTAACGCTGACTTCCATGAAGAATTTGCGGCATCCTATAATGCTTAAGTTCGGGTGCCAGGAAGAGAGAACAGATGAATAGGAATGGTATAATCCCAACTCCTCCTGGCACACGTGTTGCATTAGGGATTGACCCAGGAACTGCAATTGTTGGCTACGCTATAGTGATGGCACAGGGAAGTAATTTGAGTTTGCTGGCATGCAACGTGATCTGTACTCCTGCCAAAATGGCACTTGCAGATCGTTTGGTGCACATCTACAAAGAACTCAATACGATCATTGCCATACATAAGCCACAAGAAGCCGCCATGGAAGAGTTATTTTTTGCTAAAAATGCACGAACAGCAATGACTGTTGGGCAGGCTAGAGGCGTTGCTATGCTTGCATTGGCAAGTAATGGTCTCTCCATAGCTGAGTACACGCCTAAACAAGTCAAACAAGCTGTAACCGGCTACGGAGGAGCTGATAAGAATCAAGTAGGAGAGATGGTGCGCGTTCTACTCAAGCTTTCAGCAATTCCACAACCAGATGATGCAGCAGATGCAGCAGCTATAGCCATCTGCCATTTGCATACGGCCCCTTATGCGCAGGATCTTCTACCATCCCATTGAATAGAAAGCTAATTGAGACTAAAAACAATCTCAAAGAGCAAACAATTACCTGCATATCAGAGCAGTCATTACTGCAAATAGCAACTAGAAGAGGTATGGTCTGTGGCTAATGATTACAAGCATTCACGGGATACTTGAGGCTAGCCGAGTCGATCACGCAATTATTCGAGTTGGAGGCTTTGGTATACAAGTCTTTGCTCCATCTTCGACGCTGAATCGATTGACTGAGCCCGGCATACAAGTTTCGCTCTATACCCATTTTCATATGCGCGAGGATGGCATAGCACTCTATGGCTTCTGGACAGAGGCAGATCGCGATGCATTCGAACAGTTGATTAGCATCAGTGGAGTTGGTCCCAAAGTAGCATTGTCATTGCTATCTACCATGGATGCTCCCGCACTCTATAAAGCTGTCGCAGATGAAGACCAGCAGCGCCTAGGATTAGCTCGAGGTGTTGGCAAGAAACTTGCCGCTCACCTCATCCTGGAGCTAAAAGGGAAGCTGCCCTCATTAACAGCGATCAGTAGCACACCCAGCTCGTCTTCAACAGGCAAAATACAAGCAGAAGTGTTAGAAGCACTGATAGGACTTGGATTCTCTACCGCCGAAGCACAAGCCGCACTTGCCAAAATCCCACAAGACCAATCTATGACATTAGAGCAACAAGTAACCTATGCCTTGCGTACCCTTTCGCGCTAGTGAGGTGATCGTTGGCAAATTCAGATTGGTCTTCCTGCAAAAAAGAGCCAGAAGGGATGCAGTAAGGCATGATATACACGATTTTCATCCCTTCTCTGACACGTAATGTTATGACACTCAAAACGATAACCCTTTTCTCTTGCTTAGCATAGTCAACCCCAATATAAAAACTTCAGCATACTATAGCTATCACAGCATTTCTATGCTATGATAAAGCCCAGAACTGGCCAGAAGGTCAGGAACCCCACGCCCTTCAGGCGTAGGCTTGTGAATAGCCGCAAGGCCATTTCATAAGCTCACCTGACCAGACTCAGTTTGGAGACAAACTACGTTAGGAGCGAAACTAGGTACGTTGGGGTGCGAGGCCAGCCCCAACCTCTACGGTTACAGGTTAAACATCTCTACAAGGGTTAAGGAAGTGCTTGTAACGTCAAACCGCTCC